>NZ_VRTY01000055.1 GCF_008017455.1 Pontibacter qinzhouensis
ATTCCGGAAGGCAACAGCTCCGTGGTCTCCCTGAAAACGTAAGGGGCCGGTAGCTTTTTCATCGCTACTGATGGCGCCCCTGGTTGGGCCGCTCAGCTCCACGTTTTCGTGAATTACGGTGCCGTTAAGTTCTACCCAGAGCATCTTGGCATTCTCCACTTTTTTCCCGGAAGCATCGAAGCGCGGAGCCTGGAAAGAAATTTTCAGATGCTGCCACAGCCCAGGGGCACGCCCTGCGTTTTGCCGGGCCACATAGCCTTCGTAGCCTTGTCTGCCACTGGGGCGCTTCTCGTCCCAGCGCTCGTAAATACCGCCCACAGAGGCTGCTGTTATTTTGGTTTCGCCCCAGCTATCGGCGAGTTGCACTTCGTAAAGGCCTTGCAGGTAAATACCCGAGTTAGATCCGCGTGCCATCATAAAGTCCAGCTCCACATCCTGATCTCCGTATTCGGCAACTGTCAGCAGATCCTGCCCCGGTTTCTTTCTGGCGGGTGCATTTACTAACACGCCCTGGCCCTGACTTACCCGTAAGGCATTTTGCTGTTGCAGGTCCGCCGTAACATCGCCAGCAATTTGCCAGCTTTTGCCAGGGTTTCTGAAAAAGGCTAAATCGGTGAGTGGTACTGTTGCAGGCTGGCCTTGTAGCGGCTGCACCAAAGCAAATATAGCAACCGTGGCAATGGCCACCATTACTGAGTTAGCACCAGCTAACGTACAGTAAACTTTTCTCAGTTTAATAAAACAGAACATGCAGCATGAAGAAGTTATAAAGCCAGACAAAACCAGTTGAAACGACTGTGACAAACACAACGTGAACAAACTAATCAGCACACTTTTCAAAACTAACATTAGTTAATCTTGAAACCAACAGCTACTTATGCAATGAAATAAAAAAGCCCTCTATTTCAGGAGTAACAGCTTTGGCATGTACTAATTGCCGGGACAAGGTAAGCAGAGAAAAGGAAAAGCAGAGGTATTAAATGTTTCTAATATGTACCTCTAAAGATAACCAGCCTAAAATGTAAAATAACTGCACCTGAATTTTCTGCTGCAGAGCTACTTTCAGATCGAATTTTCATAAATCAAGCTAAGCACATATTACTTAACATAATATGTGCACTTTAGATATTGAACTTGTAAACGCTACTCCTCTCCTGCTTCTTATACATAAATCTCACCTTTCAGGTAAGCAACTGCATTTCCGGTTATGGCGACTCTGTCGCCCAGGAACTCGCAGGTTAGCTCGCCCTGGCGTTTCGAAAGCTGCCTGGCCGTTAGCTTTTGTTTGCCAAGTCGCTGGCTCCAGTATGGGATAAGGGTGGTGTGGGCGGAGCCTGTTACCGGGTCTTCATCAACGCCAACTTGGGGAGCAAAAAACCGCGACACAAAATCTACCTCTTTACCTGGAGCAGATACAATAACACCACGTGCCGCCACACCTGCCAATACCCGAAGGTCCGGGTGCAAGGCCACTATATCCTCTTCAGAAGCAAAAAGTAACAGGTAATCGGTTTTGCCTTTAAAAGCAGCCTCGGGGGCAACTCCAAAAGCCTGAGTTAAAGTCTCTGGCACCTCGACCTGCTCCAACACATCTGTCGGAAAATTCAAAGTCAGTTCCTCTCCTTGCTGCTCCACAGTTAACAGACCGCTACGGTGCGAATGGAACGTAATGGCATTTACGGTGAGGTGGTGATAGCTAAAGAGCACAAAGGCAGCTGCCAGTGTGGCATGTCCGCAAAGGTCTACTTCTACGGTCGGTGTAAACCACCTAATGCTGTAATCGCTGCCAGTTTTTACGACAAAAGCCGTTTCGGCCAGGTTGTTTTCTGCGGCAATTTGTTGCATTTTCTCCTCTTCGAGCCATTGGTCCAGCACACAAACGGCAGCAGGATTGCCGCCAAAAACTTTATCTGTAAAAGCGTCGATTTGGTAGAGTGTCAGTTTCTGCATGTTTTATTTCGATTTTATTCGTACCTCGCCATGTTTATGTCGCTTGTTCAAGTTCAGCAATTATAAAACAAACACCCGCAAAAATCATAAGACCTCTGCAAGTGCTTGTTCTAAAAGTTTGTGTTAAACTTTATATGGCTCTTATAAAGAACCTACAGCGCCGGCAGCAGCAGCTCATAACTTGGCCGTGCTGTAGTAACAGTTAATTTATAGTCTTTGAGCCAGGGGTTGTACAGGCGCAGTGTTTTGTAATTGGTGCCATTGTCGAGGGCAAACTGCGGCAGGTCTTTTATAGATTCGGTTACGGTAACTGTACGGCTTTTTATGGGAGCATAGCCTTTAATTCTGCTGGTATCAAAGCCATATTTATCCGGGTTGGAGAGCACTTCCTTCAGGGCCAGAATCCGGAAAAGGTAACGCGATGTTTCATCGTTTAAGTAAAGGTCGTAGTAGGAGCTAACGTGCTGGGCAGCCAGCGCACGCTGTAAGCCACTCATGCCGCGGTTATACGAAGCGGCAGCATTGGTCCAGGAGCCGAACTTGGCTTTTGCCGTTTTAAAATAAGCTGCAGCTGCCACGGTTGCTTTAGCCAGGTGATACCGCTCATCAATCTCATCGTTTATAATAATGCCGTACCCACGCGAGGTATCGGGCATCAGTTGCCAGACACCTGCAGCACCTGCCGGCGATACCACGTTGCCCAGCAGACTTTCGGCCAGGGCTACGTACTTAATGTCGTCGGGCAGCCCCTGCTCCCGCAGCGATGCCTCAATTTCGGGCAGGTGCCGGCTCATTCTTTTCAGTCCCAGAATAGTGTTAGAATGGAAATAGGCATTTGACTGTAGCTCCCTGTCGAGGCGTTCGGCCACATCCGGAATATTCAGGGGCACGGCTTCTCCGGCAAATGTCATCTGCTCCGGCACCGGGTAAGACCGGTACTGCTTCAATACAAAATCGGGTTCTGCAGCTTTCTGGCTGCATAAGTTAACCGTACCAACAAGGCAGAGACCAAGTAAAGCGGGTTTCCAGTAGCGGAACGTAAACATAACAGATACAAGTAGATGGTAAAAAACTCAGGCTATAAAGATACTTTAAAATATGGCAGATGGAAATTGCGCAGAGCAAATCTACCAAACGAGGCCTACAACCATAACGTGCGAAACAGGTACAGCAGTGCCTGACACCGTACTTTTTAAGTCAGACCCTTGGCAGGTTTTTGATTATTTTCCTTCGGAAGGCTGTTTTCATTAGCATAATTTGATGATCCTTTTGCTAAGCTGCTCGTTTAATCGTTGTAAGCATAAAGAGCATAGCACCTACATGAAAACAACAAATGTAAAGCCTATTTTACTCGCTCCCAACCAGGGCATTCCGAACAACGCCGGGCTGCCGCTGCTCCTCTACCAACAGGTGTTACAGCAACAGGAAGACCTGGTTAGCGCCTTCAAAAAAGCTTTTGCACAAAACCACTGGGTGGGCACCTGGGTAAATGGTGTGTTCGATTACCACCACTACCATAGCGTGGCGCACGAGGTGCTGGGTGTGGCGGCTGGCACTGCCACCCTGATTTTTGGCGGACCAGGCGGCGAAGAAATAGAAGTAAAAGCCGGCGATATGGTGGTACTTCCAGCCGGAACAGGTCATTGCCGAAAACATGCCTCCGCAGATTTTAAGGTAGTTGGCGCTTACCCACCCGGCCAGCAGGACTACGACATTTGCACTGCAACCGACAATATGGCCGAAAAGCAAAAAAATATTGCGAACGTTAAGCTCCCCTCCACCGACCCTGTTAGCGGTAAGGAAGGCCCCCTGTGCCAGCACTGGCTTCAATAATGAAAGACACAAGTATCAAGACGCAGGACACAAGACCTTAGGTGCTCTAGCATTGTAAGACTCCTACAATACTTCGTGATCATAGAAGCTTGGGTATGGTCTGATCTGAAATGGCGTACCCTTGGCTAAAAAATAACTAAAATCTTATGGAAGGGCATTTTCATTAGAATAATTATATCAGCTAACGCAACATCATCAACAGCATATTGTTACCTTGCTTTAACCAAACCTACAAATCTACACTACCTATTATGCACCTAGCAAACCAGATTTTCCCTGTGCTGGCAATAGCCCTTTTGAGTTTAGGGAGTTGCACCAACTCTGCCAACAACACAGCCTCAACTGCTGCAGCACCGCCGCAAGAGCTTGCTTCGGCAACGGCAGGTGGAGCCCAGGCTGCACTCGATGCTGATAAAGCACAAACCCAGTTTAACACCTATTGCTCCGGCTGCCACGGCGATAATGCCATTACTTTTGCAGACCGGCGCTGGAAGTACGGCAGCTCGCGCGAAGAAATCTTTACCTCTATAAAAAAAGGAATTCCGGCTGCTGGCATGCCTGCCTTTGCCGCTACTTTTTCCGATGCTGAAATCGAAAACCTGGTGACTTATATAAAGGAAGGCATTCAGTCGGTAGAGGCCTATTCCTTTAAAGAGCAGCAAGCGGCACAGGAGACGTATGAATCGGAAGGGCAAACCATTAAGCTTGAGACTGTGGTGAGCGGTATCGGTGTGCCGTGGGGCCTTGCTTTTTTACCAGACGGTGGTATGCTTGTAACAGAACGATCTGGCAAGTTTTACAGAGTATCTGAGAACCGAGAGCTACAGCCGGTGCAGGGTGTTCCTGCTGTCAGAGCCGAAGGTCAGAGCGGGTTAATGGATGTGGCGCTTCACCCGAACTTCAGCAAGAATAACATCATTTACCTCTCTTATTCTGCCATTAAACAGCAAGATGGCAAAACCTTATCTACTACAGCCATTATGCGCGCCAGGCTGGATGGCAACCAACTCACCGATCAGAAAGTTATTTTTGAGGCCCAACCCTACTCCGAAACCAGGCACCACTACGGCTCCCGCATGGTGTTCGGCAAAGATGGTTACCTCTACTTTTCGGTAGGAGAACGTGGCAACGAAAAAGAAAACCCACAAACTCTGGACCGGCACCTGGGCAAAATTCACCGCATTAAAGACGATGGCAGCATTCCGGCCGATAACCCATTTGTGAACAGGCAAGGCGCTTTACCATCTATTTACTCTTACGGGCACCGCAATCCGCAAGGCCTGGCTTTTCATCCGGCAACAGGAGAACTATGGTCACATGAGCATGGTCCACGCGGAGGCGATGAGGTAAACATCGTAAAACCCGCCAGGAACTATGGCTGGCCTGTGGTGTCGTATGGCATTAACTACAATGGCCAACCCATAACCGACAAAACCCAGCAAGCAGGCGTAGAAGACCCGATCTGGTACTGGACTCCCTCTATTGCTCCCTCTGGCATGGCCTTCGTAACCGGCAACCGTTACAAAGGCTGGGAAGGCGATGTAATGGTGGGCTCGTTGCGCTTTAAGTTCCTGAGCAGGTGCAAAATAGAGAACGGCAAAATTGTGCGCGAAGAAAAACTGTTGCCTAACATTGGCCGCGTAAGAGAAGTACGCATGAGCCCCGATGGCTACCTCTACATAGGCGTAGAAACCGGCCACGTCTATAAACTAGTTCCTGTAGCCAAGCCATAGCTTTCAGAATCATTTCATCTAAAAAAACCAAGCTCATAAGGCGCAGTTAAAAGTGTGGCCGGCTTATTTAGTGGCGTAATTAACTTAAAAACAGCTTTTCCAGATCGGGAATACTATCTATGCGGGCATCGTAGCCAGGAACATCGCCGAAGCCGTAGCTGGCATAAATAAAAGGCACACCGGCTTTTTTACTTGCTTCATAATCACCGAGCGTATCGCCCACATACACAGGGTTGGCAAGTTGGTGGCGCGCCACAATTTCTTTTATGTTCTCAGATTTTTGCAGGCTTTTAGTGCCGTAACACTGATGGCCTTCTATGAGATCGTGCAGTTTGCTATGCTCCAGAAACGACTCGATATACCCCATCTGGCAATTACTTACAATAAATAACCGATACCGCTCCTTCAGTGCCCGAAGCGTTTTCTCAAGGCCTTCGTACAGGTTTCCGCCTTGTTTGTTCATGTGCTCCAGCTCCTCTTTGGCGCAAATAGCCTTAAGCTCGTTGCGTTGCTCGGTGCTCAGGTAAGCGTAAAGCTTATCGTAAATGGCATCGTAGGTCATGCCCGTAATAGACTGTACTTTCTGTACAGTTATTTCATCCTGCACATAATCTACTTTGTCAATGGCTGCCTGCCAGGCTTTGGCAACGGTGGCTGTGGCATCCCAGAGGGTGCCGTCGAGATCAAAAATTATGCTGTCGGTATTTTTTAGCATTTGTTAGTAACTGGTTTAGCTCCGGCTTTTGCTGCCCCTAGTAAGGCAGGCCGGAAGAATGAAAAATTAGTGGTGGCTACAGGTTAAGCATCCGGCCACAAGTTACACTTTTACTGCCGCACCAACAGCAATGTTGCAACAACCTGTAAAGTGCAACTGCCAGAAAGTAACAATGGAAGCAAACAGGTACATGTTCCGCCAGGTGCCATAGCACTATACTTATAACCCTACACGTTGGCTTTTTACCCTTGACTCAAAAATCTGTTTTTCCTTTTTGGAGGGCATTTTAGTTAGGATAATTGAGGTACATACTTACCTGACTTTCATAACCAGCACATTCATAAAGAAAATACAAAATATCCTTTGCAACTTCTCAGAAAAAATAGAGATATTTATCAGCACCAATTACTTTTTGCATTGAAAACCAGGTCTTACACCCACCTGACACAGTTGTTGTCGTTTTTGTGCCTGTGCCTGTTTAGTGGCGCTGGCTGCCGTATGGTTTACACGCCTACCATGCAAAACGTGCCTTTGCTGCACGAAAAGGGAGACCTGCAACTGGTGGCAAATGTTCAGAATCTGCAAACTGCCTACGCTCTTTCAGATCATGTAGCGGTTATGGCCAATGGCAGTTACCACCAGGCCCGCTGGACAATGGGTAGCACACCCAGCCAACGCGAGCAAGACTACAAATCGAACAGGTATAATGTAGAAGGTGCAGTCGGATACTTCAGGCCGATTGTAGACAAAGTAAGCTGGGAGGTATATGGAGGGGCCGGTTTAGGACAGGTGCACCTGCACAACCACCCGTTGATTTTTGGGTGGGGAAATACTTACCCGGATGAACAACTGGAGTATACCGCTAACACCCGCAAAGTGTTTATACAGCCAGCAATCGGCCTGGCCGATAAAACGGTAGAGCTGTCGTTCTCGAGCCGGTTGGTGGCCCTGCAGCTTCAGAACATCCAAACCACTTATACCCAGGAGCAACTGCAATACGATAAACTGGCAAATCTGGATCAGCACATGCACCTGTTCCTGGAGCCCTGCGTTACGGCACGCTTTGGCTTTAAGTGGCTAAAGCTACAGACGCAGTTCCTGCACAGTGCCAGATTAACAAAACAGGAGATTCGCCATAACCCTTTTGTCCTGAACTTCAGCCTCCAGTTTAATTTATCAAAACAAAACCGGCAAGAGATATTCCGGTAGCAACGTGGTTTTTTAAGACATTTGATCCCCTCAAAAAATTAAAAATTCTATATTTGCTAAGCTGGCATTAAGTGAGCTGCCAACCTGCTTTGGATGAAGGCTTAAACAGCAGGTACCCGGCATGCAGCACTTATAACAGGCTTTTTCATTTAACCAGAAACCTCTGTGGCAATAGTTTTAGATATAAACGGCCTTTCTAAAAGGTACGGCAACATTCAGGCTCTCGATGCGCTGACCCTGCAGGTAGAGGAAGGCAGCATTTACGGTTTGCTCGGGCCAAACGGCAGCGGCAAAACCACTACCCTCGGCATGGTACTCGATGTGATCAGGCCTGGCGGGGGCAGCTTTAGCTGGTTTGGCAGCAGCGTAAGCAAAACCACCAAGCAACGCATAGGCGCCCTTCTCGAAACGCCTAATTTTTATCCGTACCTAACAGCAAAACGTAACCTGCAAATGGTGGCGCACATAAAGGGAGCCGACAGCGCCTCTATTAACAGGGTACTCGACCTGGTGGGTTTAGGCACCCGGAGCAACACTCCCTTTAAAAGCTTTTCGCTGGGTATGAAGCAACGGCTCGCCATTGGTGCCGCCATGCTCAACGACCCGGAGGTGCTGGTACTCGACGAACCTACCAACGGCCTTGATCCGCAAGGCATTGCCGAAGTTCGCGACCTGATTCTGCGAATTGCCGCCCAGGGCAAAACCATTATACTGGCGAGCCACCTGCTTGATGAGGTGGAGAAAGTATGCACACACATGGCAGTACTGCGGTCGGGAAAGCTGATGGCAAACGGTTCGGTAGGCGATATGCTGGCGGCGCAGGAACAGTTGTTTATTTGCGCTGCAGCACTGGAGCCCGTGCTTGCGCTGCTGGAGCGGCTACCTTATGTGGCCCAGTTCAGGCCAGAAAAAGAAGGCGTTCTGCTAACACTGAGCGAGGGCTACACCAGCCAGGACATCAACCGCGATATGTTTGCGCAAGACATTGTGTTGTCGCAGCTGATCGTGCGCCGCAAAAGCCTCGAAGCCCAATTTATGGAGATCATTAAAAACTAACCACCCCATGCACCTACTTCGTTTAGAATTATATAAAATAGTACCCTACCGCACGTTCTGGGCTATACTCGGCATTTTTATGCTGCTGGTGTTCCTCATCTTTTATTCGGTGCACGACATCACCATTAACAACACTAAGCTTGGGTCGGCTAATTACCAGTTTCCTGAAATATGGCTGAAACTTACCTATGTGTCGAGTTTCTTTAACACCCTGCTTGGCATTTTGGTAATAGTGCTTGTTTCAGATGAATTTACATTCCGTACCTTCCGGCAACAGCTGATTGATGGGCTTAGCCGCCTGGAACTCGTGCTGGCCAAGTTTTATGTCATACTCGGCCTGGCTGCCATTTGTACGGTGTTTCTGTTATTGCTGGGGCTATTCTTTGGCTTGCGGCACAGCCTGGATACCTCTATGGGCGCTATAGCAAAACATGCCGATGCCCTTTTTTATTATTTCCTGCAGGCAGTCGGGTTTATGTCGCTGGCCATGCTGATTGGCTTCTTCATTAAAAAAAGTGGTTTGGCTATTATTGCTTTTATCTCGTTTGTGCTGGTGCTGGAGCCCATCATCAGGTCGCAGATTCCTGACAGAATAGATAAGTTTTTTCCTACGAAGGTGTTGCATAGCCTTACCCCCATGCCGGTGCAGCAGCTATTCGACCAGGCCACCAGCCCTACAGAACTGCTAACGCCAGGCTGGGCTGTTTTGCCAGCGCTCCTGTACATCGGCCTTTTTCTGGCAGGCTCTTACCTGCTCCTGAAGCTAAGAGATATGTAGGATTTTGGTTGCAATTAATTGAGTGTATAACATATTATGGGGTATCTATATAGCAATTGTTTGTTATGCAGAGTTTTGGCATGGCATCATCGCTAACTATCTCACCAATTCCAGTCCTTGGCTTGAGGCGCCTCACAGGTTTCCGGTGCCGCAGGCAGCCCGCAGGGCAGGAAAGATGTGCAGCGCCGATGGCCAAGGACGAGGCCTCGCGGCCTTGAGCGCTCGGAGCCAACACCATGTAACAAAACAGCAGAAGGGCACCGGGTCGAGCGGACGTTAAGCTAGATGGAGCCTTCCTTATAGAAGTACTACTATATAACTACCCCAAAATATGTTATACACTCCAATTAATTCAGAATCTTAATTCTTACTTTATATAAAGCTGCTTTATCTTTTATGATGTGCGCTGTAAGGGGACCACACACGGCGGTGAAAGGTAAAGTAATGACCTAACAGCAGCAGAAGCATCAGCAACCATTAATTATTCAAATGAAAATGGCCTTCCAAAGCTTTTCAGCATTCGGAAGGCCAAGGGCATGGTTCGTAAAATTTCTGTTTCTATAGCGTATATCTTAGGTTGGGAGAGCATACTTCTTACCTATCAGAAGGTAAGCTGCCGAAGTTCTATAGCAGTGTATTATAGTAATTTATAATGGCGATGAGCCCGTGTAATTTTTCGTAGGATAGCCGGTGCTTCTTGGCATACTTGTTTACTTCTGATGCCTTTTTCCCGAAAATCCGTTCCAGATCTTTTTTAGTATTGCGCAGCATTTTTATTTCGCCATCAGGGAACAGGATGTAATACACCGGCACCACCTGCTGTACATAATTTGGCAGGTTAGAGGCGTAAGTTGGGTCGTAGTAGCCTCCGCGCCTTAAAAACCCACGGTTCGACATGTCGCGGTGCACGTAGGTTTCGCGGGTAATCAGAGTAACCGGCCCTTTGTTCATGCGCTCAAAAAAAGTAGGTTTCCTGAAATCGCTGTAAGACTTGTTCAGGTTCCAGTTATAGGTTACGAAAAAGCGGGTATAGGCATCCGGCGATTCCTGCACTTTAAAGTAATCTACGTTTACAGGCGAGAGTGCCCGTAGTGTGCCATCCGATTGCTGCACGTTCACCACATCCTCGGTTCGGTAATAGGTAATAGGCCCCTGTAAGGTATCCCCGGTGAGCAACACCACTTCCCCTACCGGCCACTCCTGCACATCGGGTGCCAGCCTGTTTTGCGCCATCAGTTTAAGTTGCAGTACACCTGCCAGGGTAAAGGCTACGAGCAGGCGTAGCATAAATAGTCTTTTTTCCATAATCCAGAGTCACTTAAATACTCAACTCCACCTGTATCTGCCAATCCACTGGCGGAGTATTCAACTAACAATCTGGTATAGTATATTGTTAACAATAATAAAATGTTGCTGTGTAACTGTTAATAATTAAATAAAAAAGCCTGAGTATCAGAATAGTTACAATCCAAATACCCAGGCTTCAATTATAAATAAACCTTGTTAGAATTTTACCGACAAATTACTTAAAATAGTATGGCCCAGCTTGTCGCGCTTTGTGGTTAAATATTTCTGGTTGTGCACGTTAGGCACCACTTCTATAGGCACATTCTCCACTACTTCCAGGCCATAGCCTATCAGGCCGATGCGTTTTTTGGGATTATTAGAGATCAGCCTCATTTTGGTAACACCTAAGTCCCTGAGAATCTGGGCGCCAACGCCGTAATCGCGTTCATCCATACCGAAGCCTAGTTCCAGATTGGCCTCTACCGTGTCGCGGCCCTGCTCCTGCAGTTTGTAGGCCCTGAGCTTGTTGAGCAACCCGATGCCGCGGCCTTCCTGGTTCATGTACACTACCACACCTTTGCCTTCGCGCTCGATCATGCGCATGGCTTCGTGCAGTTGTGGGCCACAGTCGCAGCGGCAAGAGCCAAATATATCGCCTGTTACGCAGGAGGAATGTACCCGCACCAGCACCGGCTCATTCTCCTCCCAGGTGCCTTTTACCAGGGCGAGGTGGTGGGCATTGTTGCTGCGCTGTGTAAAAGCATACAAATCGAAATCGCCGAAATCGGTTGGCAGCTGAATGGCAATTTCGCGGTTAATCAGGCTCTCCTGCTTCAGGCGGTACACGATCAGGTCTTTTATCGTGATGAGTTTCAGGTTAAACTTTTTCGCCACTTTTACCAGGTCGGGCAGGCGCGCCATAGAGCCGTCTTCGTTCAGGATCTCGACCAGTACGCCGGCAGGAGCCAGTCCTGCCAGACGGGCAAGATCTACAGCTGCTTCGGTGTGACCGGGGCGCCGGAGCACACCTTCTTTTTTTGCCTTCAGCGGAAAAATATGGCCGGGTTTGCCCAACGAATTAGGGTCGATGGCCGGGTTGATAAGGGCCTGTATGGTTTTAGCGCGGTCGGAGGCCGATATGCCGGTGGTACAGCCATGCCCAATCAGGTCTACCGACACGGTGAATGGCGTAGCATGCAGGGCGGTATTCTTGCCTACCATCAGTTCCAGCCCCAGTTCCTCGCAACGTTCGTCGGTAAGGGGGGCGCAAATAAGGCCGCGCCCGTGCGTAGCCATAAAGTTTATAATTTCGGGGGTTACTTTTTCTGCGGCACAAATAAAATCGCCTTCATTCTCGCGGTCATCATCATCAACCGCAATCACGACTTCACCTTGCCGGATAGCTTCTATCGCCTCTTCAATGGTACTGAACGATGGCGTTTCCTCTTTTTCGATAGCTTCCATAGTATATAAAGCGGCGTCTGCACTGCTGCAGCTGCCTTATAATTAAAACATTGAAATTGTATTGCGGTGCAAATTTAGAAAGTTTACACCGCAATACCGTTTAAATTTTATAACACCAACCGAGCAGAAATAGTTGAACAGTTGTAGCACTTGCACAAGTACTGTTACCCTTGGCACCAAAACCCGTATTTTGCTTCTGAAGGCCATTTTCATTAGCATAATTTGGTAGCTGGTTGTTCTTTGCTGCTTGTTCGAGAGTTTAATAGCTACTGGTTATATGGCCGATGTAGAGTAAGGGTGAGTAGATCAAATACATATTGCCATCCTTTAAATCATCTAATCCTGAAAATGCTGATTCAGATAGATAGTAACGGACCAATTTCCCGTGCTTTAACAGTTTCTTGCTATATTGTGACTTGTTCCAACAGTTATAAACTTATAAAACAGCTAGCTGCATGATTAAAAAAGGAATATCCGCTCTTTCTGTTGCCTGCCTCTGGGGCACGCTTTTCTCCTGCCAGTCGTCTACCTCCTCCGAGGCACAGGAAATTACGCTGAAGAACCGATCTGACATAGCACTCACCGACAAAGCGATTGCCGTAAATCGAAGCGAATTCTCTAACATCCCAGATGGTGAAGTGTACCCGCTCCTCCTCACCCAGAACGGCGACACCATAGCCGCCCAGCTCGACGACCTGGATGGCGACAACAAGTGGGACGAACTTTTACTGGTAACCAACCTGCCGGCTAACGGGGAACAGGTGCTGCAGCTTACCTGGGTAAATGCACCGCTAAACCACACCATCCGGACAAATATCCGGTTTGGCAAGCGCAGCGGCAAAGACATACCCTTGCGGCCTGCCACCAGCGACACCATTTATGCCAACCAGATGGAAAAATCGATTGGTTACCAACCTTACCAAACTGATGGCCCAAGCTGGGAAAACGATAAAGTCGGCTTCAGGCACTACCTTGACGGCCGCAATTCAAAAGACCTTTTTGGTAAAAAAACAACTGCTATGTCGCCCGATAGTGTTGGTATTAGCAAGACCGGTGCAGTAGAAGACAATTACCATGTAATGCGAGACTGGGGCCGCGATATTATGGCCGTTGGAAGCTCGGTAGGTATAGGCGGCGTTGCCATGATGGTTGGCGATAGCTTTCCGCGCATTGGCATAATAGCAGGCGACACAGTGAGTAATGTGGAGAGCACCTCCTTCCAGATTCTGGCCAGAGGTCCTGTGCATTCTAAAATGCAGATCAGCTACAACAACTGGAAACCTGCCAACACCGACCGCAGCTACACCATAACAGAAAATCCGGCCATTACGCCTGGCATGTATGCTTACCAAAACACCGTAGAAGTTACATCGGGCCTGACAGGAGACGAAACTTTGTTAATTGGCATGAACAACCTCGACGAAACGTTTCCGCTGGAAGAAATGCAGGTTGGCGATAACTGGGTAGCGCTCCTCACCCACGACAGCGAAACCTACAACAAAGAGTGGTTGCTGCCGCTGGCCCTGCTTGTACCAAAAAGTGCCTACCTGGGCTACACAGCCTCTCCAAAAACAGGTCCTGTGTCGCAGGCATGGTTTGCTAAGCTAAAGCCAACCGAAAAAGTAACCTATTACGCCATTGGCACCTGGGAGCTGAGCGATGAGCATTTTAAAAACCTCGACTACTTCCGGAACTACGTAAAGCAGCTGGCCCAACAGCTCGATGCCAAAGTAGACGTAAGCGTAAAATAGCACTTTCTCCAGAAGGACATTTTACAACTGCCAGATAAAATGGTGCATTTCTATAAATCCCTGCTTTTTCTGCCTCAGCAGTAGCAGGGATTTTCTGTTGATGCAAGGCAGAGCAGCAGTAAGCAGCTACAGGGGTACAGATGTTGTTACAAAAAAAGCTCTGGAACACCTTATGGAAATTTACTGGTACGGGAGGATCTTTAACGGAATAATTTAGAAATAGCTGGACAAGCAAGTTTTTGTATAGTAATATTGAAGCTTATTTAAACCGAACCATTTGTTCTGAAAAATGTATACAAGCCACTGCTTAGCTGGCGCTGCTGCATTTAAAAATAAATTTGCCTGCTTTACTTTATGAAAAGACCTAGTTACCTGTATTTTATATTCTCTTTGCTTCTTGTTTCGGTTTCCGGCTGTGTGTCTACTTACATGCCCAACGTGCCGAACGTACCCATGTTTACCGAAAAAGGAGAACTAAGTGCCGGAGGTCATATTACGCCGAAAGGAAATGTAACTTTTAACACGGCTTATGCCGTTTCAGATCATTTTGCGGTGCAGGTTAACGGCTCAATGCTCAACACAGAGCGCAGAAAGCGAGATTTCCGGCATAACCTGATCGAGGCGGCCGGAGGGTATTTTACCACCTTCGGGCAAGACAATAACCGGGTGCTGGAAATATATGGCGGCTTTGGCGGTGGCAGCAGCGATCGGGTTGATAAAAAAGAGAACGATGCCGGAGCCCTGATAACAGATCGTTTCGAAGCCAGCTTCAGCAAGTACTTTGTGCAGGTAAACTTCAGTTCTAAACGTAAAAAATCGCTTAAAATGTTTAGCCGAGAGTTTCCTTTAAACTACGGAACTGCCTTGCGCGGCAGCTACATCAACATGCACAATTTTAAACGCAATGGCGTGGCAGCTCTCACAGAAGACAACATTTTTATAGAACCGATTTTCTACACCCGCCTTACCCTGAACCCATCAGTACAGCTGCAATACTCCAGCGGCACCACCATCGGCTTAAAAAACCGCGATTACCTGACCGCAGCCTACTCCGTTTTCTCACTTGGTGTGGTAATTAATGTTGGCGGCAACAATATAACTACCCGGCAAGGAGGCAGGTAAATTTCTCTAACGCTTAACCCTAAGATCAAAATTGGCAAAGAACCTTCTGAAGGCTTATTTCATTAGAATAATTGCCCTTACTAATACCGCGAGCTTTCAGCTCGCGCATGCCACTCAAGTGAGTTACATGAATTTAAAACTCGAAAACAACACTCTAGTTAACTTCCAGCTTACCGCTCTCTATATACCTGATTCTGCCTAGGTCCACCAGCTCCCGCAGCAGGGTTGTTACAACCTCCGCGTGTTTGGCCTCAAACTGCTGCACCAGCTCTTTCGGCAAATAAGGCTTCTGCTGCAGCAGGTCCAACACTTTCTTCCGCAGCGCTTCCTCCTCCTGCAAAGTGCGCTCCTTTTTGCGCTGCGCTAAGCAGTAGTCGCAGATGCGGCAGCTTTTGTCGCTGATCTCCCCGAAATACTCCAGCAGCAGTTGGGTGCGGCAACGGTCGCTGGTTTCGATGTAGCGGCCCATTTCCCTTACCTTTAGCAGCGCCAATTCCCGCAAACGTTTTAGTTTAGCGTGGTCCAGCGGCAGGTTCATGGCATCCTGGCGGGACTGCGTAAACAACAGTTGCGAAGCATCGTGTTGCGGTTCGTAGACCAGCACCTGTAGCTTGTGCAGGTACTCCAGTTTTTTCCGCACATTTTCTTCGGTCAGGTGCACCAGTTGCGCCAGCTTCCGCTCCGACACCCGCACAAAATTGCTGAAAGCCTCGCCTCCGTTCAGTCGCAAAATCATTCGCACCAGCGCCTCATGCTCCGGGTGAATCACCTGAAACTCATACAACTGTATGCTGTCCATGATCAGCATGAGCCGTGACGGCATAAAATAGGCTTCGTTAAGCTGAATATAACCTTCCCCTTCCAGGCGTTTGATGGCATGATGTACCTCCAGCGGCTTCAGTTTGTAGTTTTTGGCAAAGTCCTGCAAGTCGAAATCGAAGCTGCTCATGGCTCCGCTCCCTACTGCCATCTGGTAGTAGTTCGCCAGGGCCTGGTACACCCGCCTTATAAATTCCAACGGAGGATGCGCTTCCGTAACCTTACGCTCCAGGTCTGCCACATCATTTGGTCCGTACAGCACCGTTGCATAGGCATATTTTTCGTCACGCCCTGCACGTCCGGCCTCCTGGTAATAGGCCTCCAGGCTCTCCGGCAGGTCCAGGTGCACCACCAGGCGCACATCCGGCTTATCGATGCCCATGCCGAAAGCATTAGTAGCCACTATAACGCGTGTTTTATTCTGAATCCAGGCACTTTGGGCGGCACTCCGTTCCTCAAACTTAAGCCCGGCATGATAGGCAGCCGCGGCAATGCGCTTACTTTGCAGGTACTTCGCCAGCTCCACAGTTTGCTTGCGGCTGCGCACATACACAATGGCCTGCCCCGGCATGCGTTGCAGCACCTCCAGCATGCGGCCAACTTTGTCTTCGGTATAGAGGCAGGAGTAAGAGAGGTTGGCGCGGGCAAAGCTTTTCTGGAACACCTGCTGTTGTTTAAAAAGCAGTTTCTCCTGAATATCCTGCTTTACCTGCTCGGTGGCAGTGGCCGTAAGCGCAATAACAGGAACACCCGGCAATAGCTCGCGTAAGTCAGCAATCTGCAGGTAGGGAGGCCGGAAATCGTAGCCCCACTGCGATATACAGTGCGCCTCGTCTACAGCCAGCAAGCTGACTTTCATGCGCTTTACCCGCTCCTGAAACAGCTCCGTGAGCAATCGCTCTGGCGAGAGGTACAGAAACTTCGTATTCCCGAACACACAGTTATCCAGGGCAATATCTATTTCGCGGCGGTTCATGCCGGAATAAATGGCGACTGCGGCCACACCGCGCTTGTTCAGTTGCTCCACCTGGTCTTTCATCAGGGCGATGAGCGGTGTTATAACCAGGCAAAGCCCCTCCAGTGCCAGTGCCGGCACCTGGAAGCAGATAGACTTTCCACCACCTGTTGGCAGCAAGGCCAGCGTATCGGTACCCGCCAGCACCGACCGCACAATATCTTCCTGCAAAGGCCTGAATTGCTCATAGCCCCAGTACGTTTTAAGAATTTGGTGGATGTCGTGCAACGGGTTTTTGTTCCGGTTTGAGTTTACGTAGCAGCAAAGATACGGCTCCTGCCAAATTAAAACTTAAAATTAGAACTTAACAGTGGCTTTGAAGTGGGCAGAGCGGCAGCAAAAGCCTGTTAAATTAGAAAGATGCATTGCCCGGGGCAAGAGAGCTACAGAAAAAAGAATCTTAAACAGGATGATTTACGTCTTTGACACTTAACGTATGAATTTGTGTCTCAAAAGCAACTATGGTGAAAAAAACCCGGATACTACTGCTCCTGTTATTCCTCTTAACCTGCACCCAATGGGTAATGGGGCAGGATACATCTACAAACGCACGCACGCCCGCACAAGCGGTAGATAGCCTGCTGGCAAGAGTAGAAGAAGCGCGTATATCACTGGACCGGATTAATGCTGTTAACAGAAGAGGCTTCAGCACCTCCTCTGTAGAGCAAAGCCTGCCGGAGATTGCAGCCAACCTTCACACCATCCAGCAAAACCTGTTGTTCTACAGCAGGGTAATCGACATCAAGAACCTGCAGATGTACAAGGTGCTGCTCAACAACATGCAGCAGGTGCTGAACGAGCGGCGCACTATCCTGTCTGGTTTTAACCGGGAACTGATCAGCATGAACGCCGAGATCAACAGTTTCTCCAGCGATACCTTGTTACTGGCACTCTCTACCGACAGCCTGTTTACAACCTTGTACCGCAACGAGTTAGGGCTTTTAAAGGAGCAATGGCAACTCGCCAGTGGTGCAACCTCGCAGAACCTCGAAAAAATAAATAAAATACAATCAGATCTCTCAGGTCTTTATTTCCTGACGAACGAGCTGCAAAGCCGTGTAGATGAATTGTTGCGCGCCTATAACTCCCGCAACTTCACAAGAGAGTATGCCTACATCTGGAATGCCGCAGATCATGCTGTAGAAGAAGAGCATCTTTCGTATATGCTACGCAAATCGTACGAAGGGCAGCAACAGCTACTTACCTATTATTTCCTGGAGAACTGGCACAACTGGTTGTGGCTGCTGGGCATCACGTTGCTTTTTATCTGGTGGGTATTCACCAACTACCGCAAAATAAAGCAGAACAATAGAAACATGGTGGTAGCTTATAAACAGATAAAATACCTGAAGCCTGTCCCCATTTTAAGTGCATTGGTGCTGGCACTGAACATAGCACCGTTCTTCGACCTGCACCCGCCGACCGCCTACGTCGAGATCATGCAGTTTTTCCTGATGCTGGCACTAACCGTGCTATTCTGGCGAAACTGGCCCCGTCACCTGTTCTTCTACTGGATCGCGATTTTTATTCTGTTTATCATTTTCGCCGTCAGCAGCTCCATTATCAACCCAAGCCCGGCCTTGCGTGTAGGTTTGCTGATTTTCAATTGCATTTCGGTGGTTTTCGGTTTATTTTTTACTTGGCACATCCGGCAGGCGCTCTCGCTGGCCGGCTTTGTAAAATACGTGTCGGTTATTTACATCGTCCTGAATGTGCTAGCCATATTATTCAATATTTTTGGGCGGCTAACACTGGCTAAAATTACCAGCACCACCGCCATATTCGGCCTTACACAAATTATAGGTTTGCAAATTCTGGTGGAGCTGATAACGGAGGCATTTTTCCTGCAGATCGAGGCCAGCAAGTTGTCCGACAATACCGAGTCTCGCTTTAACTTCGATTATCAGAAAATGGAAGCCACTGCTACTAAAATTCTGTCCTCTCTGGTAGTTGTTTTCTGGTTAGCCATTTTCACCACTAACCTTAATATCTACACCCCGATCTACTCTGTTCTGGAAGAGTTCCTGACTAAAACCAGAACCCTTGGCAGCATCACCTTCACAATTGGCAACGTACTGCTCTTTTTTGGCATTCTGTACTTGGCTAATAACCTGCAGAAATATGTCGGGTATTTCTTCGGAGTCAGAAATAACGACTTTATTACGGGTCGCAACATAAAAGGCTCCCGCATGGTAATCGTGCGGCTGGTACTGATGGTGGCAGGCTTTTTACTCGCGATTTCTGCATCTGGAATGCCACTCACCAACATAACAGTAGTGTTAGGTGCGCTGGGAGTTGGTATTGGCCTGGGGTTGCAGAATATTGTTAACAACCTGGTATCGGGTATTATCCTTATTTTTGAACGGCCTTTTGAACTAGGCGACTCCATCGAAATCGGGACAAAAAAAGGCCGGGTAAAAGACATTGGCATCCGGTCGAGCAGGCTGGTCACCACTGAAGGCTCAGAGGTAATAGTACCGAACGGCGACCTGCTGTCGGGGCAGGTAACGAACTGGACACTCAACAACCGGAACGTGCGGGTAGAACTCCTTATAAAAGTTGACCCTAACACAGATTTTGAACAGCTTAAGAAACTAATAAGAGAAGAAGTTGAAAAAAGCCCCAATGTGCTCAAACGCATAGCACCCGACATTCTGCTCAACAACATTACCTCTACCTTTCTTGAGCTGAAAATCCTTTTCTGGGTAACCAACATCAGGCAAGACCAGGCAGCTAGAAGCGAAGTACTGCTACGCATCTACAAACGCCTGACGCAGCAGGAGATTAAGCTGCTGTAATTTTTTGTCTGAATCAGCATTTACAGCATGAAAAGAATGTTCTGAATCTCCGAAAGTGCGAAAGAAAAACAACAATTCAACTTTCTAACCATTAAACAACCAACACACAAATTATTCTAATAAAAATGGCCCTCCAGCGGGTGCTGCTCCTGTTGCTTCGGAAAATCTGTAAAAGATTTAAAGAATTATATAAGTACTTTTGAGAGTTGCACGTTACCTTTGTAGCAGTTACAGGATCAATCTTCAGAAAAAGGCCTATGTCCTGTGTCTTTCAATTCGTATATTAAAAAATGAAGCTGTTTCGTCAACTCCTTGTGCTGGCCCTTACGCTGCTGCTGCTTGTCTCCTCGACGGGCATCTCGGTGGGTATGCACTTGTGTGAAGGCGAACTGCACGACATCAGCCTGTTTGGCGGAGCAACAGCTTGCCCCATGGAGCAGCAAAAGCAGAAGCTGCCTCCCTGCCACGCCCCCGATACAAACAACGATGATTGCTGCGACGACCAAACCTTTGTTTTTGAACAAGTTGGCGATGTAGCCGATACAAAAGCGCAGCTCCTCCAAAAGCAGCTCGACATTAAATTTATTGCAACTGTACGAGTTGTGCTGCTACAGCTGTTTGAGCAGCAGATGGCTCTTAAACCTACCTTTGCCCACTATTCCTCTCCCCCACTGGTCCGCGATGTGCCGGTGCTGGTGCAATCCTTCCTTCTATAAGATTTGCTTTTTCGATGTCTACCGGCCTCTGCTGCGGCTGGTATGGTTTGCTGTGCCTTTCGGGCTGCAGCTCAATTTCAAATTAATCGAATAAAGCATCAAGCCAGTTTTTCTGAATCTCCTGCCGTGCCTTCACCGCTGGAAGTTCATCAAAAACACATCTCTTTTAAAAGGTCTTGTGTCCTGTGTCTTGATACTTGTGTCTTAAAAAAGCATGCTGAACAGTATCATAAAATTTTTTCTGGAGCAGAAGCTGGTGACCACCTTGCTGCTGCTGCTCATCGTAAGCTGGGGCATTGTAACGGCGCCTTTCAACTGGAACGTGCCGTTTCTGCCAAGCGACCCAGTACCAGTAGATGCCATTCCGGATATTGGCGAGAACCAGCAGATCATATTCACCGAGTGGATGGGCCGCTCTCCACAGGATGTGGAAGATCAGATTACTTACCCGCTCACCACCTCACTGCTGGGCATGCCGGGCGTGAAGGCGATTCGTTCCACCTCCATGTTCGGGTTCTCCAGCATCTATGTTATCTTCAGCGAAGATGTGGAATACTACTGGAGCCGCTCCCGCATCCTTGAGAAGTTAAATTCGCTGCCCTCCGGCCTGCTCCCTGCCGATGTTACCCCTAAACTTGGCCCCGATGCCACGGCTTTAGGACAAGTATACTGGTACACCCTCGAAGGCCGCGACGAACAGGGCAAACCGGCCGGTGGCTGGGACCTGCACGAGCTGCGCACCATCCAGGACTACTACGTGCGCTACGCCCTGGCCGGAGCCGAGGGCGTAGCCGAAGTGGCCTCTATTGGCGGGTATATAAAAGAATACCAGGTAGACCTCGACCCGAACGCCATGCGCGCTAACAAAGTGTCGATGATGCAGGTGATGACCGCCCTCAAGAACAGCAACCAGGATGTAGGTGCCAACACCGTAGAGATAAACCAGGTGGAGTACCTGGTGCGCGGCCTGGGCTATGTACAGAACCTGGCCGACATAGAAGAAGCCGTAGTAAGCGTAACAGACAACGTACCAATCCGGATAAAAGATATTGCGCGGGTCAACATCGGTCCGGCCGATCGCTCCATGCTTGGCATCCTGGATAAGAGCGGAGCCGAAGCCGTGGGTGGAGTAGTAATTGCCCGGTATGGCGACAACCCGCTGGCCGTTATCAACAACACCAAAGCAAAGCTAGACGAAATTGCAGCCGGACTTCCTTCCAAAAAGCTGGCCGACGGACGGACTTCTAAAGTAACCGTGGTGCCATTTTACGACAGAACGCAGCTCATAAACGAAACACTGAACACGCTCAACGAGGCCATAGTGCTGCAGATCCTCATCACCATCATCGTTATCATCGTGATGGTGTACAACCTGCGGGCTTCGCTCCTTATTTCTGCGCTGTTGCCGCTGGCGGTGCTCATGACCTTCATCATGATGCGCTACTTCCGTGTGGATGCCAACATTGTGGCTTTGTCGGGTATCGCTATTGCTATCGGTACCATGGTGGATCTGGGCATTATCCTCAACGAGAATATTCTGCGGCACCGGGAAGAGGCACCGCCTGGGCAGTCGCTGCTTACTACTGTGTATAATGCCACTACAGAAGTCGCCACCGCTATTATCACGGCTGTGTCTACAACTATCGTCAGCTTTTTGCCCGTGTTTACGCTGGAGGCGGCAGAAGGGAAATTGTTTGGGCCACTCGCTTTTACGAAGACCTTTGCCCTGGTGGCATCTCTTGTTTTTACTATAGTGTTCATGCCTGCCTTCTCGCATTTGGTGCTGGGGCTGGGAGCGAAGAATGTG
Source organism: Pontibacter qinzhouensis (assembly GCF_008017455.1). GTDB lineage: Bacteria > Bacteroidota > Bacteroidia > Cytophagales > Hymenobacteraceae > Pontibacter > Pontibacter qinzhouensis. Next base: position 22,054 of record NZ_VRTY01000055.1, read on the forward strand.
CGCTGGTCTTTGATTTTTAACTGGGTGTTGCTGGCTCTTGGTTTTATAGCCCTGTTTATACTTCCGCTGGCTGGTATTACGCTCCTATTACTTGCTGCTAACAACCTGCTGAACTATTATCGGCCGGAGCAGTTTGGCAGATACCATAGCACTGCCACTGTAGCTATTGCCGCTTTGGCTGTTTCGTGGCTGTTGGCCTCGCAGTGGATGCCGTTGGGGGTATCGGTTAGCCTGGTGGGGAATTTCCTGTTTGTGCTGCTTGTAATTGGAATTTTGCTGGGGTTCTTCTCCCTTTTCATTAAACTTTACCCGCGCCTGTTGCTCTGGTGCCTGCACAACAAAGCTACATTCCTGCTGATCCCGTCTTTTATCATGATGCTGGGCCTGCTCAGCTGGTTAGGGTTTAGCAGTGTGTTTGGCTGGTTTGCAACTAGCGTAGATAAAACAGGCTATAACATCCGGACCAGCTCCGCCTGGAGCAGCCTCACACATACCTTTCCGGGAATGGGCAAGGAGTTTATGCCTTCGCTGGATGAAGGCGCATTCCTCCTGATGCCCACCTCCATGCCACACTCGGGCGTAGAAGCGAACCGCCGCATCGTGCAGCAGCTCGACATGCTCATTACGGCCATCCCGGAGGTGGAGATGGTGGTAGGCAAGGCCGGACGCGCCGAAACAGCCCTGGACCCTGCGCCTATGTCGATGTACGAAAACGTAATCCAGTACAAATCGGAGTTCATGACAGATGCAAACGGCCAGAAGCTGCGCTTTAAAACGAACAACGAAGGTGCTTTTATACGTGATACAGATGGCAACCTGGTTCCTGACAAACGAGGAGCGTATTACCGCCAGTGGCGCGACCACATCCGGACACCCGACGATATCTGGAACGAAATTATAGCGACCGCCAACATACCGGGTGTTACGTCTGCTCCCAAGCTGCAGCCTATCGAAACGCGGCTTGTTATGCTGCAAACCGGCATGCGTGCCCCCATGGGCATTAAAGTTTACGGCCCTGACCTGAAAACGATTGAGGAGTTCAGCCTGCAGCTGGAGCGGTTTCTGAAAGAAGTACCATCTGTGAAACCTGAGGCGGTGTTTGCTGATAGATCGTTGGGCAAGCCTTACATGGAAATAGAGTTGAACCGCCAGGCCATGGGCCGCTACGGACTGAACGTGACGGATGTGCAGGAGTACATAGAAGTAGCCATGGGCGGCATGGCCATGACCACCACAGTGGAGGGCCGGGAACGCTACGCCATCCGTGCCCGCTATGCCCGCGAATTCAGAAACGATGCCACTGCCGTGAACAATATACTGATCAGTACCGCCAGTGGCGCACAGGTACCATTAGCCGAAGTGGCAGAAGTCGTATACCGTCCTGGCCCGATGATGATCCGAGGAGAGAACTCTTTTCTGACAGGTTATGTGCTGCTCGATAAACAGGATGGTTTTGCAGAGGTGTCGGTGGTGGAGGATGCGCAGCGTTACCTTGAGCAGAAAATCAGCTTGGGCGAACTGGTGGTGCCTGCCGGTGTGAGCTACAAATTCTCGGGCAACTACGAGAACCAGGTGCGGGCAGAGCAGCGGCTGGCACTGGTTATTCCGCTCAGTTTACTTATTATTTTCCTGATCCTGTACTTCCAGTTCCGGTCCGTTTCTACTACGCTGTTTGTATTTTCTGCTATTGCCATGGCTTTTGCAGGCGGTTTCCTGATGCTGTGGCTCTACGGGCAAGACTGGTTCCTGAATTTCTCCCTGGGCGACACCAACATGCGGCAGCTGTTCCAGATGCGCGACTTTAACCTGAGTGTAGCCGTGTGGGTCGGCTTTATAGCCCTGTTCGGTATAGCAACCGACGATGGCGTGGTAATCGGCACTTACCTGAAACAAAGCTTTGAGAGCAACAGGCCCGGCACCCGGAAAGAGGTGCGGCAGGCGGTGCTGGAGGCCGGTATGCGCCGCGTGCGGCCCTGCCTCATGACCACAGCCACTACCTTGCTGGCGCTGTTACCTGTGCTCACCTCTTCTGGCCGAGGTTCTGATATCATGATTCCGATGGCTATACCAACCTTTGGCGGCATGACCGTGGCCCTGATCACACTTTTCATTGTGCCGGTGCTTTACAGCTGGCGCGAAGAATCTAAACTTAAAAAGGATACCGTATGAAAAAAATACTTATTTCTATCCTCCTGCTCCTGACGCTGCTGCCAGCCCTGAAAGCACAGCAGTTGGAAGAGCACCTGGCAACGGCCGGTGAGAACAGTCCACTGCTGAAGGCGCACTACGCCGAGTACCAGGCAGCGCTACAGCGGGTGCCACAGGTGGGAAGTTTGCCAGACCCGGAAGCCAATTTCAGTTTTTTCCTGCGGCCTATGGAGCGTTACATGGGCAACCAGCTAGGCGACGTGTCGGTGATGCAGATGTTCCCTTGGTTCGGCTCGCTGGGTGCCGCCAAAGACGAGGCTAAGTTTATGGCTCAGATGAAGTTTTCCTCTTTTATTGAAGCCAAAATTAATCTTTACCACGAAGTACGCTCTACCTGGTACACCCTCTACCGCATTGATAAGGAGGAGCAGTTGGTGGAAAAGGAACTGGAGATAATGCAGGCGCTGGAACGGATCTCGCTCGCCAAATACAAATCTCCGCCCACTGCTGGTGCTGCCTCCGGTGGTACGCCTCAACGTGCTGGTGCTGCCACGGGCACTACAGGTGGAGGCTCGGCTGGAGCAGGTATGGCAGGCATGGGTAGTAGTAGCTCCGCTCCTGCCACACAAGGCAGCAGCCCCGGCATGAGCAGTGGCTCGGCCATGTCGTCTATGGGTGGCACATCGGGCGGCACTATGGTAGATGTTATTCTGATTAAGGTGCAGGTAAAGGAGCTGGAGAACAGGTTGCACGTGCTCAGGCAGTCCAGGAGGCCGCTGGAGGTACAGTTTAACAACCTGCTGCACCGCCAGCCAGACCTGCCAGTAGCGGTAACCGATACCTTAGGAGCTACGGCACTGCCCGCTTCGCTGGCCCTGCTGCAGGACTCGATACGGGAGCACCACCCGATGCTGCAGATGTACTCCTGGGACGAAAAAGCAAGGGCTTCGCAGCTGCGGATGGCGCAACTCATGGGTCGGCCTATGATCGGGATAGGACTAAACTACATGGTTTTCCAGCCGCGGCAGGATGCGATGATGGGTGAGATGTCTGGTGGCAACATGTTGATGCCGATGGTAAGCATTTCGCTGCCGATTTATCGTAAAAAATATAATGCGCAGCAAAAAGAAGCCGAATACGCACAGCAGGCAGCCAGCTATCAGAAGGAATACACGGAGAGGCAATTGTTCACAGAGCTGGAGAACCTGCTTTATGAGTACCAGCGCACCAACAGCACGCTGCAACTGCTACAGGACCAGGTGGCACTAAACGAGCAGGCTATCCGCTTACTCACCACCAACTACACCGTAGCCGCCACTGGTCTGGAAGAAGTGTTGCGGCAGCGGCAGAACCTGCTTAGTTACAAACAGCAGCAACTACAGGCGGTGGTAGACCAGCATATAGCAGTTTCGGCGATCAGGAGGTTAATGAGCAGCGATGAATGAGGGGTTTGATTGTTAATTGTTAGATGGCTGATTTGAAAATTTGAAGCTTTGGAAATATGAAAGTATTCTGCTGGTGCGAGCTTGCAACGCGTACTTTACTTATCCAGAGTAAATAATAGAACGAAAGAAAAATATTTATAGCGCGAGCGTCCTCGCTCGTGTCTACTATTCTGAGGCCTCTGGCCGAACTAATGTTTTGTTCCCAGGCGGCCAGAGGCCGCGGAATAAGCATCACGAGCGAGGACGCTCGCGCCATGAAATAAGTTTATATAGAAATTAAGAGTAAAAAATCTGGTTTGATGCTGAAGCATCATCAGAAATAAAAATAAGAAACCATGACAGCAAGAAATAAAACATATGTCACCTACATACTGATTGCCTTGGCTGGGCTGGGGCTGGGCTGGCTGCTCTTTGGCAGAGGAGGATCTGAGGCGAAGCACGACCATACCGCTGAGGCAGCTGGCAACCACCAATACACCTGCTCTATGCACCCACAAATAAGGCAGGAAGGGCCAGGCAAATGCCCGATCTGCGGCATGGACCTGATTCCGGTTGTGGCAGGTGGCCGAAGTGCGGCACAGGCAAACCCTTATGTACTGGAGATGACGCCGGAAGCGGTAGCATTGGCCAATATCCAGACAACTGTGGTAGGAACGGGCAGCACAGCGAACGAACTGGCGCTATCGGGCACCATCCAGCAGAACGAGCAGAACCTGTCGGCTATTACGGCCAGGTTCCCGGGGCGGGTGGAGCGGCTGTATGTTAATTCGCTGGGGCAACCGGTGCGGAAAGGAGAGCGACTCGCCTCGCTATACTCGCCGGAGCTGATATCTGCGCAACGCGAGCTACAGGAGGCTGCCAGATCCAGAGAACTGATGCCAGAGCTTTATGAAGCTTCTAAAACGAAACTCCGCTTACTGGGGCTCACCAACAACCAGATCCAGCGCATTGAAAGCACAAACGAGCTAATTACTTCTTTTGATATTTATGCCAATGCCTCGGGGGTTGTAACAGAGCGGCTGGTGGCAACCGGCGATTATGTGAACACAGGTTCTACCTTGTTTACCGTTTCCAACCTTGGAACAGTTTGGGTTACACTCGATGCTTATGAAAGTAACCTGGGACAGGTACAGGAAGGCGCTCCGCTTACTTTTACAGTGGCAGGTATTCCGGGAAAAGAGTTTTCGGGAAAAATACAGTTTATAACGCCTACCCTTAACTCGGGTACCCGGGCCGTACAAGTGCGGGCGGAGGTTCTTAACCCGAACAACCAGTTCAGGCCCGGCATGTTCGTAAATGCCACCATCCGGACGGCCGCCAGCACCGAAAGCACTGGCCTTAACATTCCCCGGACTGCAGTTCTCTGGACTGGCAAACGCTCAGTGGTTTATGTAAAAAACGGTCAGCAGGAACACCCTTCCTTTGAGATGCGTGAGGTAACGCTGGGGCCGCTGAGTGGAGAAAGCTATGCCATAGAAGCAGGTTTAAGTGCAGGCGAAGAGGTAGTAACCAATGGTGTTTTTGCCGTAGACGGCGCGGCACAACTTAGCGGCAACTATAGCATGATGACGTCTCCAACGTCCAGAACCGCCTCTGTACCGGCTGCATTTCAGAGCCAGTTCAGCAAGTTGGTGGAAAGGTATTTCTTATTGAAAAATGCCCTGGTTGCCTCCAATATGCCAGCAGCACGCACGGCAGCAGGCAATTTTTTATTGGCGCTGGAGCAGGTAGACATGGCCTTGCTCGATGAGGAAACACATACCCGCTGGATTAAACTGCTGCCAGCACTAACCCAAAATGCGGAAGCCATACAGAAACTGCAGGACCTGGAAAAACAGCGTATTGCTTTCTCGCCACTATCGAACTACCTGATTGAGGCGGTAGAGCTGTTTGGGGTGCAGGAGCATGTAGCTTATAAACAATCGTGCCCCATGGCCGACAACGATGCCGGAGCCTTTTGGTTAAGTGAGCAAAAGGAAATCCGGAACCCTTATTTCGGGAAGTCGATGCTCGGTTGTGGCGACACCCAAAAAACGTACCAGCCGACTAAATTACCTGCAGCAGAGAATCCGCAAAAACCGACAAGCCAGCAGCATGTACATTAGCGCTGGTTAACACCAGCCATACTAAGTCAAATTATTCTAATGAAAATGGCCTTCCGGAGCAAAAATAACCTCCGGAAGGTCAAGGCTTTGCAGGGAACCTTCTCTATTGATGCTGTGCACACACTTTAATGTTTCAAGCATTTGCTTACAAACAGGCTGAACAAAATAGAAACAAGAGCGAGAATAAGTCCTTTAGATGCTACCAAACCTTTAATTTATTTTACTTTCAGGTGAAGTTTTAACTATTTTAGTAACTTGAAGCACAATTATCAGATTATTATCGAAATAAACTCTACCACCCTTACAACGTTTTAGCTTTATGAATGCTCAAAAGCATTTCATCTCCCTCCTGTGCCTTCTCCTGCTGTGCCCTTTTCTTTTGCATGCGCAATCTAATTTCAAACCTGGCTATGTGGTTACTACTGCAGGCGATACGGTACAAGGCTTTATCAACTACAAAGAGTGGGTACTTTCGCCCACCTCCTTCTCCTTTAAAAAATCTGCCACCGACCCGGCTGTTACCGAATTCGATGTTCATGCTGCCAGCTACTTCGAAATTACCGGACTTGAAGCTTACCAACGCTACGAAGGCCCGATAACTACGAACGTTACAGATCTGAAGAACCTTACCTATAACACGTCGCTGGAGGTTACCAATGCCACTGTTTTTCTGAAAGTGCTGGAGAAAGGAGAAATAGTAAAACTCCTCTCTTACACCGATATGCTGAAAACGAGGTTCTTTGTGCAGGAGCAACATAACGCTCAGCCACAGGAGCTTTATTATAACCTATATTTAAACAGCCAGCGAAAAGTAGTTACTCAGAAAGGTTATATCGGCCAGTTGCTGCATCTGGCAGCCACCTACGAAGTAAAAACGCCCCAATTAGAGCGCGCTATCCAAGCGGCAAATTACCGCGATTACACGTTTATAGATATTGCAAAAGCAATTAACAAACCTAAAGATGCACCTGCAGCTACTCCCTTTACATCTGGTAATTTCAGATTTTTTGCAGGCATCGGGCTCAGCAGCAACCAGGCTACTGTAACGGGGAAGCATAGTTTACAGAACGCCGATAAAGCTTCTGCTAACCTGGCACCACAACTCCTGGTTGGAGCCGACTTATTTGTGAACCAGCATGTGCAACGATTACTTTTAAGGCTGGAACTTGCTGCCAGTGCTACCACTTACACCCTCGAAAAAACAGAGCGCTCTGGTAGCGGAGTAACGGAGCACACTTATTCTTTAAGCCAGAAAACTGCCAGCCTGAACCCACAGGTTATCTACAATGTATACAACACAGAAAACCTGAAAGGCTTTTTCAGCATTGGAGGGCAGCTGAACTACTCCAGCTTTTCTGACAATACCTACAACAGCCAGTACTACAACCCGACCATACCTTATGATTATGCACCCACAGTAGAAAAAAATCATTTTGATATACATCCTATCTGGGTTTCTATTACGGTTCGGGGTGGTGTAGCCATTAACCGGAAACTGGAAGTTTTAGCGGCGTATATGCCTCCTGCTTCTGTATCTAATAACAATGTCTATTCGCTCAAGTTAACTTCTTACACGCTTGGTTTAAATTATTTTCTAAACAGAAGGTAGTTTTTGCGAAAAAAACTTACATTCAGGAGAAAACTACTACTTGTTAGCAAACGCTACTTTAATTTTATTTCTCATGCACGTACGAACTCAGTCTTTCAGGCAGATTCTTTTTTCTACAGCGCTATGCCTGTTTTGCTTAGTGGCTGCCTTTGCGGCCACTGCGCAACGTAAAGGGGCGCAGGAGTATTATGAACTCCGTAAATACACGTTTCAGTCGGAGCAGCAGCAGCAGCTAACAGAAGAGTACTTAAAGTCTGCCGCCATTCCGGCACTAAACCGGCTAGGAAGCAAAACGGTAGGAGTATTTAAGGAGATGGAGGTTGCCAAGCAGCCGGTGCTGTTTGTCCTGATACCGTTTGCCTCGCTGCAGCAGTACAGCAAGGTAACAGAGCAGCTCGAGAAAGATGCCGCTTACCAGCTGGCTGCCAAACCTTACCTGGAGGCTGCCCATACAAACCCTGCTTACCTGCGCATAGAGAGCTCACTGCTGCTGGCCTTTAAGGATATGCCTGTGCTGGAAGTGCCAAAGGCAGCAAGCCAGAACCAGGAACGCATGTTTGAGTTACGCACCTACGAGAGCCACAGCGAGGCCAGCGGCAAAAAGAAAGTGCACATGTTTAACGAAGGCGGTGAAATTCCGATTTTCAGGCGCACCGGCCTTACTCCAGTGTTTTTCGGCGAAACCCTGATCGGCCCACAACGGCCTAACCTGACTTACATGCTTACCTTCAAAAACAAAGAAGACCTGGAGCAAAGCTGGAAAAAGTTTAGTGCAGACCCCGAATGGAAAAAGCTTAGCGCCATGCCGGAGTATGCGCATACGGTGTCGCACATAACTAAATATTTCCTGGTTCCTGCTTCTTATTCCCAGCTATAGGTATTGCTTTTCCGGCCTGGTCTCTTCCTAACAAAATTGTTAAGGAGAAAGCAGGCCGGAGAAAGGGCGTGTTCCAGAAATAGGGCACATCTCATAACGCATAAGTTTGGACAAAAAAAGCCCTGCCTCTTTTCAGAAGCAGGGCCTGCAAAAACATTGTTAACTAAAACGCTTAGGCAGCAGCCGACTGGCCATCTTCGCGGTCTTCGATTACTTTTTTAAGTTTCTCGATAGCCTGCGCCGCACGTTCTTCGTCCAAGCGATTAATGTTGAGTAACATCTTCGTTTTTTCCTGGCGTGTAATAACCGGGTTGTTCAGCAGGCGGATGATTTCTTCTTTTTGCTTGGCAGAGGCATAACGTACACCCGGCGTTTTTTCTGCTTCTGCTGGCTCGGTAGTAGCTGCTGTGGCAGGTGCTGCCTTCATAGTGGCCTTTTTCTCGGTTGGCACAGCTACTTTGGCCGATTCGTTGCCAGCATAATCCATTTCCTCGACAGGTGTAGGCTCATAACCAGCTGCCCTGATAATCCAGGCCAGGATGTTACGGTAAGCCTTACCAATAGCACGCGTTTGCGCCATAGACGCAATAGCAAACTCCTGATAGTACTTCTTGCCTTGCTCACGGTTGGAGCAGATCGCAAAACCAGCTCCTACCACCTGCTGGCTCCTCAGATCGAGCAGGTTAACTTTGGCCTGGTATTTAATTTCATCGTCGGTGCTGATGTTGACTACATGCTCTACTACCGGCAGAATACCTAACCGCGAACCGGCATATTGCCAGCCTTCGACGTTAACATACTCTTTGCCTTGTATATTTTGATAAAGTTTGTTTTCCTTTATGAACTTAGCCAGATCAACAGCCAGATGCAGCGTTTCATCCGATTTCGCTATATCATAGCTCTCGACTTTCGGCTTTCTCTGCACAGAGGTGTCTTTTTGTGTTTGACTCATTTCTTCTTAGCTTTTTAGTACAATTAATAAACACAGCAGGTGCCCGATTAGTGCCAGAATCGTAAAAAAACACACAATTTATTAAACTGATTATCAAGTAATTAAAAATTATTTTTCATTACTTGAAGCCTCTTCCCCACAGCACCGGAAAATTGGTAATAAAAAAGGAAAAGAGGGATATATAGTACGAATTTAAATGAGAAAAGGATGAGTTTGCTTTTTTCTAAGTGTCAGCTACTTATAGAACCAGTAGTGCAGCTGCGCCACAATACTTCTTCATTGTTTTTCAGGATCTTCTGAATTCAGGATTTGATAGATTGCCTGAGTTTTACAGAATGAAGACTAATATTTTCCAATCTGTGTCAACAAATATATATAATTGTCTACTTCAACCTTGAAATATACCTTAGCCATTCCCGCTGTCATCCAAAGGATCTTGTGCGCGAGATTCATGAGCAATGGCTACTGGCTTAGTAGCTTAAGTTCTTGTTCTTGTTCTTTTTGCCTTGATCAAGCTAAGGGAGAGAGCTTATAGGAATATAGTAATAAGATCTTCTAAGCCAAGTTTTTAGGTCATTCTGAGCTGGGGGCAGGGCCACTCAATTATTGAAAGAACTATTAAATTTAGATTATGGCATGGCGAGCGCAGCAAGAAATGCCATAATCAGCCTTTTTGTACGCAATAGTTCCTTCGGTAAACTCAGGATGACCTTCTTTCCTGCCCTTGCTGGTGTTATTACCAGTAAGCAAAGCTTACGTTGAGCCTGAGCAGCAATCCAGGTGCTGAAAACACTGCAAATAGCAAGAATCCCGATTTTGTCGCCCCCATCGCTGGAAGGCTTTCCAGAGGCATCAGTGAAGAATTAAGTCTTTGGCTTTCCTTACAAAGCAATCTTCTGGAAAGCCTTCTATAGTTTATGATTGCTTATTTTAAATTTGGCGCAGCCTTCGATTATTCTAATGAAAATGGCCTTCCAAAAGAAAATGAGCCAAATCGGGCCAAGGGTCTAAGGCGTGTTTGGCTGAAGCAGGAGAAACTGGATGTAAGGGTGGGCAGAACGCAAGGCATAAGAATAGACCTGCGTTATATGTGCTGTGTCTTATGTCTTTTTATACCAGTGAGTCACCTTGCACAATAAGGCCATCTTTCATGGTGAGGGTGCGGTCGGCCATTTCGGCAAGTTCGAGGTTGTGAGTCACGATTACGAAAGTTTGATTGAACTCATCGCGCAGCTTAAAGAATATCTGGTGCAGCTCCTGTGCATTTTGCGAGTCAAGGTTACCGCTCGGTTCGTCGGCGAAGATGATGCGGGGCGAATTGATGAGCGCCCGTGCCACCGCTGTCCGCTGCTGCTCCCCCCCCGACATTTCGGAAGGCTTGTGGTGCAACCGGTGCGACAGGTTCAGCATGGTTAGCAACTCCTTTGCACGCTCCTCCACCTCCTTCTCGGGCCGGCCAGCCAGGTAACCCGGCAGGCATACGTTCTCGACGGCAGTAAACTCGGGCAGCAGGTTGTGGAACTGGAAAATAAACCCGATGTGCTTGTTCCGGAAACGGGCCAGGTCGGTGGCGTTGAGTTTGGCAATATTGCGGTCGTCGAACATTACATCGCCTGTGTCTGCTGTGTCGAGGGTGCCGAGTATGTGCAGCAGGGTGCTTTTGCCAGCGCCAGATGCCCCTACTATAGACACTACTTCTCCGCTCCGGATGGACAGATCGATGCCTTTGAGAACCTCGAGCGCACCGTATTTTTTATGGATATTGATTACCTGCAGCACAATATAAAAATAATTGGTATGGATATTAAATGAGAAGCAAGACCGCTTCCAAAGCTACAAAACAAACATAAATTTAAGAGCTATTCGCAAAATTAATGCAAATTACTTCTATTCATCGGCTTTTGCCTGGCCCAGGTTCTGCGCCCGCTGCTCACTAAAGCTCAGCTGGCTGGTATCTTTCTCCAGCATATCCTTCACATAAATCTCCTGAGTGAGCACCATGGCTACAGCCAGCAGCGGTGCGGCCATGAGCACTCCCAACGGCCCTATTAAAATGCCCAGCAGTACTTGCAGAAACAGCAGGATGGCAGGTGGCAAGGCTACAGTTCTTTCAAAAATGAGCGGCGTTATAATATAGCCTTCTATACACTGCACAATCGTGTATACAATTATCAATTTCAAGGCGGTTTCAGGGCTATCGAGCAGGCCGACCAACACTACAGGTATTCCAGACAAAATAGGGCCGATATTGGGGATGGCGTTCAGGAAAAAGGCCATAAAACCGAGCAGTAGGGCCAGCTTCACCCCCATCAGGGCAAGCACAATCCAGGTGCTTACACCGATCATGGTCATGGCGATGAGCATGCCAGACAGCCATTGCTGCAGCGTTACGTACAGTTTATCAATTATTTCGTAAGAGCGGCCGCGGTGTTTAACAGGAATTAATTTAATAAAGCCATTGAGGTAGAGCGATGGGTTCAGGGCCAGGAAAAAGCTCGTGATCAGGACAATACCCACATCGGTTATAAAGCCAAGCGTAGACGAGAAAATACCGCTTAACCTCGAAAGTGCTGCCTGCTGGTCGGGCATCAGGTCTTCTCTGTTGTTCTCCAGCTCCTCCAGCATGCGTGGGCCCCAGGGTTGCTGTGCAAGCCATCCTTTCAGGCTTTGCCACATCTCCGGAACCGATTCCTTCATTTCCTCTACCTGCTCACTTATGGCAGGCGCCACTAAAAACCCAGCTCCCACCAAAAAGCCGAAAAGCCCCAGTATGACTAGCGCCAGCGCCAGGCTACGGTTCATGTTCGTTTTAGAAACAAGCCAGTTGGCAAGCGCTGAGTATAAAACGGCAAGCAAAATACCACCAAAAACAAGTAAAAAGAAGTGCGTGGCATGCAGGAGCAGGTAAAAGAAACCAGCCATAAGCAGTGTAATAAAAACAGCCATAGCCACCCGCTTGGAGTAGGTGTAGAAATCCAGCATCTTGTAAATTTAGTCCGATTAGGGTTGTAGCTTTTACAACACGTTTTAAATTTACTCCATTTAGGCCCATATCGTTGCCTGTAACTACTGCCCTAGAAAACGATAGCCAAAAGCAGGCTTAGCCTATAACTTGCGCGCCCTATATTTTTGATCTAACATTTTACTTGAATTTCAAGGGATAATGGCTTACTTTCGTGCATCCAATAAAACTGAAAGCATGAACATACACGAATATCAGGCTAAAGACATTCTGAAAAGCTACGGTGTCCGGATTCAGGAAGGTATCGTGGCCGAAACGCCAGAGCAGGCGGTAGAAGCTGCCAAGAGACTGACTGAAGAAACCGGTACTGGCTGGCACGTTATCAAAGCACAGATCCACGCGGGTGGTCGCGGTAAAGGCGGCGGTGTGAAACTGGCCAAAAACCTGGAGCAGGTAAAAGACATCTCTTCCCAGATTATCGGCATGACGCTGGTGACGCACCAGACAGGCCCGGAAGGCAAGCACGTGAACAAGGTGCTGGTGGCGCAGGATGTGTATTACCCTGGCGAATCAGAAACAAAAGAGTTTTACCTGAGCATTCTGCTGGACCGCGCAAAAGGCCAGAACGTGATCATGGCATCTACTGAAGGTGGTATGGACATTGAAGAAGTTGCTGAGAAAACTCCTGAGAAAATCATTAAAGAGTGGATCGACCCGGCTGTTGGTCTGCAGGGTTTCCAGGCGCGTAAAGTGGCTTTCGCTTTTGGCCTTACCGGCAATGCTTTTAAGGAGATGGTGAAATTCGTGACCAACCTGTACAAAGCCTACATCGATATCGACGCTTCTATGTTCGAGATCAACCCGGTTTTAAAAACATCTGACGATAAAATTCTGGCCGTAGATGCCAAAGTTGATATTGATGACAGTGCCCTGTACCGCCACAAGAACCTGGCCGACCTGCGCGACCTTTCGGAAGAAGATCCGTTGGAAGTTGAGGCTGGCGAGCACAACCTGAACTACGTGAAGCTGGACGGCAACGTAGGTTGTATGGTAAACGGCGCTGGTCTTGCCATGGCTACTATGGACATTATTAAGCTTTCTGGCGGTGAACCTGCTAACTTCCTCGACGTAGGTGGTAGCGCCAACGCCCAGACGGTAGAGGCTGGTTTCAGAATTATCCTGAAAGACCCGAACGTAAAAGCCATCCTGATCAACATTTTCGGTGGTATCGTACGTTGCGACCGTGTGGCAAATGGTGTAGTGGAGGCTTACAAAAACATTGGCGACATTCGTGTGCCGATCATCGTTCGTTTGCAGGGAACAAACGCCGCTGAAGGTGCCCGCATTATCGATGAATCTGGCCTGAAAGTGTACTCTGCTGTTGTGCTGAAAGAAGCCGCTGAAAAAGTAAAACAAGTACTTGCTGAAATTAACGCGTAAGCAACTACATATTTCTATATTAGCAAAGGCTGCCCTTACCGGCAGCCTTTGCTGTTTTAAATCCTTGGTGTACCCTTGACCTAAAAAGGCCAAAAATCCTTCTGGAGGGCTTTTTCATTAGAATAATTCAGCAAATCTAACTCACCTTACGCTGCTATTTTTTTGTCCCCCTTTTAAGTGGGTTGGGGGATGACTTACACCTGTGAAAAATTTATTTAGAAGGCATTTCAGGAAAGTTGTTGTGCGTAATTTTGTGCTGCACCTTTGTCATCCCCCTAGCCCCCTTCAAAGGGGGACTTTTTTGTGCTATTGTAAAATTGAGTTTAACTTCGGTTCATGTTAGAAAGCTACTGTTACCATCGTTCCAATTTTTATTCCTGGTACTGTTTTTATGAAGGCTTTTCGCAAATGCTGAACTTCTTGTTTAGAAACCGAGTAAATTAGCGGATGCGGCTGTTTAGGCTGCACCTTGTTTAATTGATGTTTCGAAAATAGCTACATGACAAACTACTTCGAGTTTTATAATTTACCAGAAAGCTTTTTGGCGGACGAGAAAGCGGTAAAGGCAAAATACTATGAACTTAGCCGCGCCTACCACCCCGATTTTTTTGCCAACGACACGCCCGAGAAGCAGCAGGAGATCCTGCAACTCTCTACCGTTAACACCAACGCCTACCGCACCCTCAGCAACCCGGACCTGCGCATGCAGTACATCCTGAAGGAGCATGGCATATTAGAGGAAGGTGGCAAAAACGATCTCCCTCCCGACTTCCTGATGGAGATGATGGACATAAACGAGGAGCTGATGGAGCTGGAATTTGACTTTGATGCGGCCAAGCTGCACGAAATAGGAGAAAATGTGGCTGGTTTAACTGCAACTTTAGACGCTGACATTCTGCCCACCCTGCAGCGATTCCCTGATCTTCATGGAGTTACGAAAAATGCCGCACTAGAGGAAGTAAAAACATATTACCTGAAGAAAAAATACCTGTTGCGAATAAAAGAAACATTATCTAAGTTTGCAGCACGTTCCTGAAAGAGGGACGCTTTTGCCTTGGTGGCGGAATTGGTAGACGCGCTGGTCTCAAACACCTGTGAGGTTACACTCGTGCCGGTTCGACTCCGGCCCAAGGTACTGAAGCGGACTTATTCACTATTTTAAGTGATAAGTCCGCTTTTTTATTGCCGTAACTTGCTGTTATCAAGTTAATTATGTGAAATAAATAGTTAACATCTTTGGTTCGATAACGGCTGTTTTTCTTGTCGTAATAGATATCGCCTTTAAAAGTTGTTTGCTGCACCCTTCGCTTAACCGCAAAACCCTCATTCTGCCACAGAAAAGGCGATTCTCGTACGTATCGTACACATTTTCTCACAATTTCTTTTGGGTTCGATAAATTTATCCGTTGTTTTTCCAGCAGAGCCTCTAATCTCTCCTTTTCAAATTCAAGTTCACCGAGTTTTTCTTTGAACAAGTCGTTAGATACAACGCCAGCAAGCAATTTATCAGCCAGAAGATTTATTTTCGATTTTACCGAAGCCAGTTCGTTCTCATTGCTTTGGATATCTTTCGAGTTAATGTTGTCCAGTTCGATAAATAACTCTTCCAGTCTTTTGGCTATCAAAGGTGACGCAATAGACCTCGGAACCATATTTTGGAGATGTTCAACAAACTCTTGGTTAGCCTTTACAGCAGAGACATTAGAACGACACTCTTTGTTGTTACAGATGTAATAATGCTTTTTCTTCGTTCTGTTAAGATATCCAGTAAACTTGGTACCACAGTTTGCGCACTTCAGGTACCCTTTGAGTGGAACTCCATGATTGACTATGAAATCAGCGTTTTTTGGATGTTCATGTCTATTTAAAATTTCCATCACTCGTTTAAATTCCTTCACCGAGACAAGCTTGGGGTGTTTCCCCTCCGCTGGTTTATAATCTAAAGAGTTAGAAAGCATTATACCGCAATAAAAAGGATTTCGAAAAATCTCAGCCCACCTTTTGGTATTTATTCGCAACCCCTTAAGAAGCAAAAACCGCTGTATTTCAGTTGGCGAGAAACCCTGTAAAAGCATTTTAAAGCCTTCTCTGATATGTTCGCCTTCTTTGGTAATGTAAATGTTCTTTTTCTCATCTCTCGCATACCCACGAGGGCAATTGTGTACCCAGATGCCATTACTCATTTTCTCCCTCATCTTCCGCTTCGTATCCAGACTTTTATTCACGTTAGATATGTTAGCTTGCAACAAGGTCATGGTCAACATAACTTTCCCCTCTATAGATTCAGGGTCGAAAGTGTTGATTGCTGAGTAAACTTTGATAGAGTGGCGTTGCAAGAGCGATATTATCTCAATTGCTTGCAACCCTGTTCGTGAAAAACGATCATAGTTGAAGCATATGATAGCCCCAATCTTATTCTTTTCGTTGGTGACGTAATTTAACATCGCCCGAAACTCTTTCCGATCTTCGTCTGACTTGGCAGACTCAAACACGCCTCCGAAATACTTTTTGACCTTGAAGCCATTTTTCAGCGCAAAGCTTGTACATTCTTTATATTGGGTATCTAAGCTGTCATTCGTGAGTTGTTCTTTAGAAGAAACACGTGTATAGATCACAGCACACTTTTCTTTGTTTGTCTCATTCTCTTTTCTGGTAGGTGCAAACCTTTTAAAATATTCATATTCCATCATGGAAGGTATTTGATATAAAACATCTAAAAATATCTCAAAATATAAGATACAAAATATTTATATATTATCTTCGGGTTATACCTCTGTCAATACAGCATGAACCGCATCAAAGAAGTTTTAGCCGAGAAGGGCGTGTCGCAGACGTGGCTTTCCGAGAAAATAGGCAAGAGTTACAACATGGTCAACTCTTATGCGCAGAACAGGCAGCAACCTCGCCTGGAAGTGCTGTGGTCAATAGCGGAGGTGCTGGACATTGACGTGAAAGAGCTTATAGTTTCCAATAAAAAATACTAATGGCGATTAAGAAATCAGAGCTGTACAACAGCTTGTGGAAGAGCTGTGACGAGCTTCATGGAGGTACTAACACAGCTTACAATACTCAATAAATAGCTTGTACAATAGAATAGAAGGAAACGTCTTATGTCAAAGATACATTCAGACACGAGGGTAATCGACAATAAGGGCAATGCTAAGCTTGCCGAGTATTGCGCATTTCATAATCCACAGATATCATGGAGAGCCATAACCCACGATGATATTGGTATCGATGGAGAATTAGAGCTATACAACGATAAAGGTGAGCCTATGGCTGAGATTCTAAAAGTACAGCTAAAGTCTACCGAAAAAGACAAAGGGTATATTAAAAATGAAAATCCGAATACGAAGACATTTACCTTTTATGCTGAAAGGTCTCATGTAGAGTACTGGCAGAATCTCCCTAATGATATCCTACTGATTATTTATGACAACCGAAATGATCAAAATAGGCTATATGCGAAGAAGGTCGAAAATATCGACTTAAAAAACGTTGGGACGAAATCTGTTCCGATACAATTTCACCAAGAATTAGACCTACTTGAAGCGGAAAAACATGATTTCCTACATCGGTTTTCCCGTTTATACAATACGCATAGCCCTACTATTAAACCTGTACCTGAGGGAAATGAAAAACTGGTTTCTAATCTGCTAAAGATATCATTCCCATCAGATAACATTTTTATTGCGCCCATGAACTTCGAAAGAGATGAGGTCATAAAAGCATCGTGGGAAACAGATAAACGGCTTAAATTCACAGCTACTCCACGTGCTGTTGTATGGAGCGCTATGCGTCAGAAAGGGTTAAATTTTGGTACTGATTGGGTTGTTTTTAAAAATCAAATCATAACATTCCATGATCTTAGCGATCATAATAAACCTATTTCATCAGTCGTAGATACCTCACTTGTTGAAAGTTTCACACCAGAAGACTTTTGTTCAATTAGCGAAGACCATAAAAACATATTCAAGTCACTTTTGCGCAATTGCATGCAACAGGTGCTATATAAGCAAAAGTTTGAATGGGATGTAGAAGATAAACTATTCAGATATATCGCTCCCAATCCTATTGAGGGTAACTTTGAGAAGAAAGAGAGTTGGGTGGGTACTAAACAAGCTAAACGAACTGTCTTCAAAGCGAGATATTGGGATAAAGGAAAATTCCACTACTGTACACATTTTGCCTTCAGCATAGATATAAAGGATTTCGGTGATAGATGGTACTTATGTATCAACCCGACTTGGGCAGTAACGGTGAATGGTCAGCGTAAAAGCAAAGTCGGTTACAAAAAAGTGTCTCAGCTCAAAAAGTTAGAGCGTAACTCATCAGTATACAATCACCTTAGATTCATTACTTATAAGCTCACATACAGGGATTTTTTCACCCGTGACTATCCATACTTACAGTTTCACCAGTTAGCATCATTTAAAACGGATATTATGCTGGACGAGAAAGGGTGGTTAAATACAGAGACTGAAGAAGAGAGTAAATTATTGCGTGATATCGAAGCACCTATTGACATAAGAGATGAAGATTGATTTTTTAAAAGAGCCATTGCTACAGTTCGCTAATGACAGCCATGTATGTCCTCGGTTTGGCATATCCAATTTTGAGACTTACGATAGTCAACCTTTACTTTTCAGCACCAAGCCTAAAGAAATAGTTTTAGGCATTATTGGCACGCACCAAAATTTCGAAAAGTTCCAGGAGTGGCTACACCTATGCTCCGACTTCATCGATGCCAAACCAAGTAAACAACCTAATCTCTTCACCTCGTTTTGTGGTTTTAACGAATATGGTGGCTTTCAAGCAAAGATGGTCTATAATCCATCATACTTTAGACAGATTAACGACACAGATATAAATAAAATCATCAGGGACGTTGGCAAGTCTAAAAATCGACAGGCTGGTATCAAAGAGGTAGCCGAGATCTATTTACAGCACATCGAGTTCTTGGCAGAAAATAAAACGCCTAACGTCATTGTATGTATAATTCCAGATAACCTATGGTCAAAGGTTTTAAAAGCAGAGAAAGATGAAAGCGTTGATACCTCTGATAACACAGTAGATGATAAAGATTTAGTAGAAATCAATTTCAGGTGAATATTCCGGGCAAGCAGCGCCACCGTTCCGGGCCAAGCGGCGCCACTTAGGATGAGCGGATTTG
>NZ_VRTY01000056.1 GCF_008017455.1 Pontibacter qinzhouensis
AATAGTAAGGGGCACCTGCACCAGCGCCGACTCTGCCAGCTTTACAGCCTTGTTTACGCCAATTGCTTCGCTCAGCACCACTAATTTTTGCTGCCATTGCTCGCCCAGCGGCACGGTGCGCTGGTGGCGCAGGCGCTGTGTATAAGCCAGGCCTCCCAGGAACCGGAGCAGCATCACGAGCATGCCCATCAGCCAAACAGTAACAAGGAGTGGCAGGTGCTGGTCGAAATACTGGTTAGCAAGTGCCAAAGGGCCTGGTGAGGCAGTGCTGGCAAGAGCAGGCGCTGCAGCGTAAGTGGCTGTTGCTGTTGCATCGGTAAGGAGAGGAGAGGTAACCCCAATAGCCTCAGGAGCTTTGCTGTAGTACCAGCCAAAGGTTACAACCGAGAGCAGGAGTTGCAGGAGCAGAGCCCCTCCGGCCATGCTATAGCGCAGGCTGGCGGCATGCCGTTGCAGCAGCACCAGCAACAGGCCCAGTACCAGGGCTATAAGCGCACCCTGCCAGAGCGAGTGCAGCAGCGTCCAGCCCAGTGCATGCACCAGCGCTTCAGAAAATAATTGGGCGATAAAGTTCATGGTTTACCTCCTTCCAGTTTATCTAATAAATTCCTGATTTCATTTAACTCCTCCTGCGATGTCTCCCGGTTGCCGAGCGCCTGCATCACCAGTTTAGAGGCGGAGCCCCTGAAGGCGGTATCGAGAAAGCGGTTGAGGAGCTTGCGCTGCGTGTCTTCTTCCTGCAGCAGTGGCCGGTAAATGTGCGTACGGCTCGATTTGTCGGGAGCAAGCATGCCTTTTTCCGTCATAATCTGCATAAACTTGAGGGTGGTAGTGTAGCCAACCTCTTTCGCCTTATTCAGTTCTTCGTTTACAAACCTGACGGTAGAGGGGCCGTGCTGCCACAGTAACTGCAAAATTTCGAGTTCTGCTTCTGTTGGTTTCTGAGATGGTTCTTTGCTCATAGTTGTCTTGTACTAAAGGATTTAAGCCGACGTCTATGCTAATGTACGAATGTTTTCGTAAAAAGGAAATGTATCTACGATATTTTTCGTATTTCTTTTTCTGAAGTAGCCGTTAGTGTCTTAAAATCTTTTTGCACAAGTCATTTAAGTAGAGTGGCTCCTGTTGCTGCCTTGCCAACCTAGAGAATCGGTTGCGGGCTTAGTGTTGGGCAAGCGCAGACTTAATCATGATAAACTCTGTGATGTTATCCATGTTGATAACGCCGGCAAGTCTGCCGTTTTCCAGCACAGGGTAAAGCGGCACCTTGTTCTTTTGCAATTCTGCATAAGCCTCCGATAACTTGTCCTGCACATCAAAAGTTCTGACCTCTGTCGTCATGATGTCGGCGATGGGCGTTTGCATCTGGTCGTTTTTCACAGCTTCTATAAGTTGTGCTCTGGTAAGCGTGCCGGTTACCTGCCCCTCCTGCTCCACCACAAACTCGTGTTCAGAGCCTTGCAGCAATTTGTTTAGTGCCTCCCGAACAGTGTCGGTGGGCGAGAGGGCAACAAAGTTGGTCATCATGCCTTCGCGTACACGGTGGCCCTTCAGGTAGTCGAGGTGCTGCACCATTATGTTTTCGGAGTGCGCCCCAAAGAAAACAAAAATGCCGATAAGTATCAGAAACGGGTTGTAAAAGAAACCGATAAACACAAAGAACATAGCCAGCAGCTGCCCCAGGTTGGCTGCAATTTGTGTGGCGCGTACACGGCCCAGCTTAAAGGCCAGCAATGCCCGCAGTACCCGTCCGCCATCCATCGGGAAGGCTGGTATGGCGTTAAAGAAAACCAGCATCAGGTTTACGAACAGGAGCAGGTACAGGAAATTAGCCGACGAAATGGGGCTAAAAAAATCTTCGGAAGGAAGTTCGCGCATAGGCGGCAGCACCAGGTACAGCAACAGCGCAATAACCACGTTTACGGCTGGTCCGGCAATGGCTATGAGTAGCTCCTGTTTCGGCTTGCTGGGCATTCGCTCCAGACTGGCCACGCCCCCTATGGGCAGCAACGTAATCATTTTAGTATCGATGCCGAACTTCCGGGCCGTAAGCGAATGCCCCAGCTCATGCAGCACCACGCAAACAAATATGGTGAGCACAAAGCCAACCGAGAGCAAGGTGGTGGTCATATCGCTGCCGCGTCGCATTTCCGAAAACACAATCCAGCCAATCAGGATAAGGAATGTCCAGTGAACCAGGATTTTAATGCCTGCTACTCTGCCTAAGTTTAAAGACCATTTCATACGCCAGTTGTAAATTTAGTATCTGTTGTAACGGGAGTTGATGGCAAAAGGCTGCCTGTCTGGTGGTATGGCTTCAGGCAGAAGCAGGAAGTTGAGCACCTTGCCTTGATCACGAATCAGCAATTGGGGTAGGGGTAATTATCGGGCTTAGGAAATAAAACAAGGCCTGTGCTACTGTGCAGGTATCACAGGCCTTGTACCGCCAGATTATTCAAATGAAAAAGGCCTTCTGAAGGCTTTTGTAGATTTTAGACGTTAGACCTTTAGTTCATTAAGAGTTAAAAATTGAGGATTTCACTTACTGGTTCATCTTCAAATTTCCAAATCTTCACATCTCTAAATCAACCATTAAGCCATTCAGCAATCAGCAACCAAATTTTTCAAATGAAAACAGCCTTCCAAAGTGTTTTTGGCCTTTGTAGTGCCAAGGGTATCCGTTATCTCTGCACGGTAAACTGCTCAAAGCCAGTCAGGCTTTCTAATTGCTGCACCTCTACCTGCTCCACCCTGGCGCGACTGGGGCCCTTATGCGCCCACTCTTCCAGCTGCTTTAGCGCTTCTGGTGTGCCTTCGGCTTCTATGTAAACGGTACCATCGGGCTTGTTCTGTACAAAACCTGTCAGGCCGAGTTCACGGGCTTTGTCTTTCGTGCTTTCTCTGAAGAAAACGCCTTGTACTTTGCCGTGTACTCGAATGGCAATATGGCTCTTGCTCATGTGGCTTTTCTGTTTTAGGAGTTACATGCTGCTGCTATACAAAAAGGCATAAGCGGCCGCAGGCTAAATTACCTTTGGCCGTTATTTTCTGACTTTTAATTTGCCGTTGTACTGGTTTAATCTGCGAACAGTTCGCTTAGGTCGCGGCCGTTGTAGGTAAAGTCCTCGCCTCGCTGCAGAAGGTACTGCGCATACCTTTTTACAGAGTTAAATTCTTTTTCGAAACCGAACAAGAGTAAAGAACTGGCACACTTGTGCAGCCTGATGGGCCAGTTATGCCAGTTCTGGGCAGGGTCCGGGTTTTCGATCAGCTTTTCTTCCTGCAGGTTCCAGCCCCAGGCCAACAGGAGCAGTTCTACGCCCCGCAGGTAATTGTGTATGTATTCGGGGTCCTGCTTCAGTTCCTGCACTTCCTCGTCCATCACGGTCCAGGCGAAGCCGTGGCTGCTGGGTTTATCCACGGGGAACATCCACCAGTCGTAATGCGTGTTATGAAAGCTGTTCCAGTCTTTGGCAGCGGCCCATTGCTCGAATTGCTCAAGTTGCTCGGCCTGGCGTAGCTTTACGCCTGCTACGCCTTTAAAAGCAGCATCAGTATTTTTGGTCATAGTAGTTAAGGTTTTGGTTTAGGGGCAGCAAGTGCAAAAGCATCGGCTGTTTTCGCAAATATCAGCATTCAGCACAAAACCTGCTTCCTGCAAATGTTTTTTGTTTTACGGAATAATGCATGGCAGTGTGGCTCCCGCAGTAGTAAACTGCAAAAGAACAAACTGCAGGCTTCCTCTCGTTTAATGTATAGGTCTAAAAATAGGCGTTTTCTTTATTCTGGCTGTAAATATGCAGCCAGCATCAAATTATACTTTAGACATCAGGAAAACGAAACTTCAATTCCCTGATATCTAAAGTATAACACAACACAACAAGTCGTCAACACTGCATCTTGATACTTGTGTCCTTTTACTTATATTGTAATTTACTGTACCTGCTATTTTAGTTTAAACCTGTATGTCATTACTTTTCAACGATTTTATAAGCTGGGAAAAGCATTGCGCCGAAACCGGTGAACAGCTGTACCAGCCCGTGCTGGCTTACGAAATAGAGCAGAAAGGCCGCACCGAAGCTTTTATTTGGCAGAACCTGGCCCGTGCGTATGTGGTAATGAAGGAAGCGGTGCAAACCGGCCTCACCGACGACATGCGCTCCCGCTCCGGCATGGTGAACAACAGTGGCAAAAAAGTGGCGAATGCGCCGGTAACGGTGCTGTCGGGGGAGTTTCAGATGCTGGTGGCGCGGGCTCTTAGTGCTAAAGAAGTAAACTCCTGCATGGGGCGTGTGGTGGCTGCACCTACTGCGGGCGCATCGGGTATATTGCCAAGCACACTCACCACGCTGCAGGACCTGCACCAGCTCCCAGACCAGAAAATTCATGAAAGTTTGCTTGTGGCTGCCGGTATTGCCTTAATTATAGAGCAGAATGCCTCGCTGGCTGGGGCCGTGGGTGGTTGCCAGGCCGAAACGGGCAGTGCTGCTGCTATGGCCTCCGGGGCTATTGTATATTGCCTGGGTGGCGATGTGGAACAGGTGTTTACGGCGGTGGCTATTACCATACAATGTATGCTCGGCCTGGTGTGCGATCCGGTGGCGGGGCTGGTAGAGGTGCCCTGTATTGTGCGCAACGCCAGTGCTGCTGCCATTGCGTTCTCGTCGGCACAAATGGCACTGGCAGGTGTTAATGCGGTAATTCCGGTAGACCAGTGTGTGGCTGCCTTAGGCGAGGTAGGCGAGAGCATGGAGCGCCGCTACAAAGAAACAGCTGAAGGCGGACTTGCCAACACCCCAAAGGCCCGCGAAATAGAGAAGCTGGTGCTGGTGCAGGATGTAGACATTTTGCCAGACGAGCCGGAAGAGCCGTAGGCAAATTACCTTTGTTGGCAGCTTAGTTAGAACGTAAGTTAGAGGAGCAATTATTTAAATGAAATTACCCTTCAGAAGGTTTTTTGTCTGAATTTAGCTGAGGGAAATTTTGGTTGCCTGTTCTCTGGGCAGCCTACGCACAAAGCAGCAGCTCCTCTGGCCATGTAGCAAGAGGAGCTGCTGCTTTTAGAATAAAGTGTAGTGAGCTTAGTTAATGCTTATTTGCCTCGAAATGCTTTCTTCCAGCGAAATCAGCGTTTCGGTGCGCGACACGCCCGGAATAGCCTGCATTTTCTCGTTCAGAACCTCGCGCAGATGCTTAGTATCGCGGCAGATCAGTTTTACGAACATGCTGTAGGAGCCGGTAGTGTAGTGCAGTTCTACAATTTCAGGTATCTGCCGCATCAGTTCCTGCGCTTCTTTGTAAGCAGAACCTTTTTCGAGGTAAACGCCTATAAAAGCGCAGATGTCGAAGCCGATGGCCGATGGGTTTATGAGCAGCTGAGACCCGGTTACAACACCCATCTCAGTTAGTTTTTTCATCCGCACGTGTATCGTACCCCCAGAAACATTCAGTTCTTTGGCAATATCGGTATAGGCGCGGGTCACATCCTGCATCAGGAGCTGTAAAATCTGGCGGTCCAGTTTATCAATTTCGTAATTCATATCGAACTAAAGCTTTTGTGTACTTTGCTTTTGATAAAATTAAGGCAAAAGGTGTGGTAATATTTTAATGATAAAAAATAAATGTTGTTATTTTGGTAAAAGTATGCAAATTTTTGAAGCCATAACAGGCTCTTTGTTATTAATTTGATAAAAATTTCTGAAAATGCTGTTTTAAAGGTATTCTGCTTCAATTAAGCCTCCACCCGGAAATTATCTGCTAAGCAGAAATCTACCGCTTTCCTTAAATAAACTTGAGATGGCAAAAGGAACATAAATGTGTGCTGACTGGCGCGCAACTTCTGTTTCGCCGCCTCTGGCAGCTTGAAATCACTTTTGCAGGATAGCACATAGTTAAAGTCGGAGGAGACTTTGTACAGGCAGGCACGTTAGGACACTTGGCAAAATTCTAACAAAAACCCTTTTGAAGGCTGTTTTCATTCGAATAATTTAAGTTAATAATATATTTCAGGGTATCTATATTCCTATAAATATATCACTATCACAAGCTGGAAGCTCGCAGCAGCGATAGTTATTTGTTATAATTACACACATGTAGAAGTCTTCATGTGTTGTACATGTGTGTAATTTGATTTACAGACTGCGGAAAACCATCTCAGGATTCAGTCTTAGGCAATTTTACAGCAGCTACAGTAGCTCATGCCAATGGCCTGAAACAAAAAAAGCCTGCTGACGGTGGTGGTGCAGCAGGCTCTTTACATTTATTTGCTTCTTTCTTTCCAGAGCTGGTTAAACGATTTGGGTGCTACCACCAGCGGTTCACGGCGTTTGCTCCAGGTGTCTTTCAGCACGTATTTCAGCACATAAGTTTTTATGCCAGCCGGTGCCAGGTTCAGCAGCTTCCGGCTTTTCATGGCTTTGGTCCAGAGTTTAAAGGCGGTTTGCTCCTGCTTATCGGCCATGCCCATTTCCACGCTTTGCTTGCGGTTGAGCAGGAGCAGGTTGTGTATGTTTATTTTTACGGGGCAAACGGAGGTGCAGGCACCGCACAGGGAGCTGGCAAAACTCAGGTGCTTGTTATCGGCCATGCCGTTGAGGTGTGGCGTAATTACAGAACCAATCGGGCCGCTGTAAGTACTCTCGTAGGTGTGGCCGCCAATATTTTTGTACACAGGGCAAATATTCAGGCAGGCGCCGCAGCGAATGCAGTTCAGGGCTTCGCGCTTCTCGGGCAGGGCCAGCAGTTCTGTGCGGCCATTGTCGAGCAAAATCACGTACATTTCCTCTGGGCCATCGGTTTCGTGGGGCTGCCGCGGGCCGGTGAGCACTGTGTTGTAGACTGTTACGTTTTGGCCAGTGCCGCTGGTGCTGAGCAGGGGCCAGAACAGGTCGAGGTCCATGATAGAGGGCAGCATTTTTTCGATACCCACAATGGCGATATGCGTTTTCGGGAAGGTGGTGGAGAGCCTGCCGTTGCCTTCGTTCTCGGTTATGGCTACACCGCCTACATCGGCCAGCAGAAAGTTGCCACCCGTAATGCCGATCTCTGCTGCCGTATATTTGGCTCTAAGCAACTTGCGCGCCGTCAGCACCAGTTCCTGGGCATCTTCGGTGGGGGCAATTTTAAGTTTGCGCACAAAAAGGTCGGCAATGTCTTTTTTAGACATGTGCATGGCCGGCGTTACAATGTGGTAGGGCCGCTGCTCGGCCAGTTGCACAATGTATTCGCCCAAATCGGTCTCCACTACCTCAATGCCGTTCTTCTCCAGGAAATCGTTCATATGAATCTCCTCGGTTATCATCGACTTCGACTTTACCACCGACCGTGCCCGCTTGCGCTTCATAATGGCACCTATCTCGCGTAGCGCCTCTTCGGCATCGCGTGCCCATATTACCTTTCCGCCCCGCGCCGTAAAGTTAGACTCAAACTCCATCAGGTACTTGTCGAGGTTATTGATAACGTTGGTTTTGATAAACGACGCCCGCTCCCTGGCCAGTTCGTGGTCGGTGTACTGGGTAAGGCCGCGTTGCACAGCCGCATTGTATTTGCCTATGTTAAACCGGATGGTGGCCCGGTGGTTCAGATCAAAAGATTTTGTTTCCGCATCCAGCAGAAACTGTTTTAATTTACTCATACAAACTTCTCCTACACTTTTTCCCGGTAGTAGCTTTATCAGGAACTCCTGATAAAGAGAAAATAATTTTAAAGATAACGAAAGAATACTTCTATGCTATACGCCTGCCCCGACTTATAAATAAGTTGCGCCTGCTCCTCAGCCATTTAACAGCCGCTGCAGGTGGTTGTTGTGTGCCGTAAAGTACGTTTTTGCTTTTCAGGTTTACATGTGGCCTGGTGATGGCTGCAGCATGTTGGTTGCTGCAGATAACGCAGTTGAGCAGCAGGAGTTTTGAAGTTAAGGGAAATAGGAACTGGTGCAGGTGTTACAGCAGCAACTGACATTATAATACTATAAATGGTCAGGAGGCTTAAACAGCAATTATTCAAATGAAAATGGCCTTCCGAAGGCATTTGAGGCTTTATGCCTCCAAGGGCTGTAATAATTTATAAACGGCCTGGTTCGCTTATCGGCGCGTAAATCTATACATCTCCGGAAGGCGAGGCACAAGTAGCGAGGTACAAGAATATTTTCCTGCTGCCAGATGCTGAGAAATGCCTGTTAGGAAGCAATGATGATTGCGGAAGTATAAATTTGAATTTGACGAAGTAATAGAGCTATATATTTTTTTCTTTTTATTTGAATGAATGTTTGTTAGTAAGAATATTTTTGTACATCTTTAACTCAAGAAGGTTGTTGAGTAAAGAGTTTAGTTTAGTTAGATTAGTTTTGGGTGCTTTTTAAGCCGGGATGTGAATCATCCCGGCTTATTAGCTTTATAAGGATTTATGTTTAAGGTCAAAAGACGCAGGTCGCAAGACTTTTTTGAAGTTATTAGATACGAGTGAAGAGTTGATTATTTTCTATTTCTGCACTGGGTATTCATTTCCAGATTTTCTCATTTTCAAATTGAATAAGTGGCACATCAGCACATTAAACCATAAGAAACTGATGCGGCTGCTACACCTCATAAAACAAAAAACCACCCTGCTGCACAGGGTGGTTTTTTGTTTTAAAATACCGGTAGCTTCAGGCACTAAAAGCTATTTCTTGTTGCTGTCTACTACAATGCGGTTTTCGCGGTTGGCCAGTTCCCAGGTAACATGGAAGGCAAGGCGGGCTACCTTCTCGGCACTTTCGAAAATAATTTTATCTACCGAGTCGGTTACTTTATGATAATCGTCGTGCACACCGTTAAAATAGAAAATAATAGGGATGCCGTGCTTGGCAAAGTTGTAATGGTCGGAGCGGTAGTAGAAGCGGTTCGGGTCGTTTTCATCGTTAAAAGTATAGTCGAGCTTCAGGTTCACGTGCTGCTTATTTGCCTCCTCGTTTATCTGGTGCAGCTCCGACGAAAGCTTATCTGACCCGATTACATAGATGTAGTTGCTGTCGCTGGTTTTTTCGTAGGTGTAATCCATGCGGCCAATCATGTCGATGTTTATATTGGCTACGGTGTTGGCCAGCGGGAAAACCGGGTTCTCGGAATAGTATTCTGAGCCAAGTAAGCCTTTTTCTTCGGCTGTCACTGTCATAAACAAGATGCTGCGGCGCGGGCCAAAGCCATCTTTCTTTGCCAGAGCAAAAGCTTCGGCCAGTTCTATAACAGCCACAGTGCCGGAACCATCGTCGTTAGCGCCGTTAAAAATCTGGTCGCCTGTCAGGGTTGTGTCTTTGCCTACGTGGTCGTAGTGTGCTGTTACTACAATTATTTCCTCTTTTTTGTCGGTTCCTTCTATAAAGCCCAACACGTTTTCGGTTGGTACGGGTGTGTTGAGGCGCTCGGTCTTTACCTTTACATTTTTAACTGTGCTGAAGGTGCCCGGTGTTGGTTTGCCTGCCTTTGCAACGGCTTTGGCATAGTCCGTCATTTTTGTGGGTGTGGTACCCAACAAAGCAGCACCTACCTGTGGCGAAATAAAAAAGGCAGCAGCACTTGCTTCGGTAGCACGCTTCAGGCCAAGCGATGCCCTGTCGGCTGCATGGCGATAACGGCCGGTAAGGTTTGTAAATTCATCGGCGGTAGTACCTGTTACAATAAGCACACTTTTAGCACCACGTTTAGTTGCAGCATTGCGCTTGGTGCGGTAATCATTGCCCCAGTCGGAGGCTTTGTTGGTACCACTGATGAGCATATTGCCGTTGCTGCCTTTGGGTTCGCCTGCCAGCACCACTACCATTTTGCCAGTTACATCCAGGTTGGCGTAATCGGAGTATTTGGCATCGTCTATGCCGTAGCCGGCAAATACAATCTCTGCCGTCTGCTCTGTCTGGTAAGGGGAACTGCCAAGCACAAAGAAATCCTGGCCCATCAGAAACTTCTGGTTGTTGATGCTGATGTAGCCTTCGCCCCACTGTGTCTGCTCCAGCTCAAACTGCTGGTAATACGGGTTGCTGCCTTCTTTTACCGGACCCGCCAGGCCATCTTCCTTAAACTCGCGGGCAATGTACTCGGCTGCCATTTTCTGGCCTTTGGAACCCGTGTCGCGACCTTCGTACTCATCGGAAGCCAAAATATGCAGGTGCTTCGAGAGATCAGCAGCCGTTACAGTGGCAGCATAGTCAGAGGCTTTTTCGCGGAGCCTGGCGGCATCGGTAACCGGTGCCGTAGCCGTGGCGGTTGAGGAAGTATTGGAGGAGGAGGCACAGCCAGCCGACAGAGCGGCTACAAGTGCATACACGTAAATTAAATGGTGCTTCATGGTTGAGATGTAGGAGTTTGTAGTGTGGGTTTTCTTGTTTCAGTCAGGTTAAAGTTTAGAAATGAGCACGGTGGCAAAAGCTGCTACGCCTTCTTTCTTACCAACAAAACCAAGGTGCTCGGTGGTGGTCGCTTTTATCGAAATGTCTTCTTCTGGTATGTTCATTACAGCTGCCAGGCAGGTTTTCATGGCCGGGATGTGCGGGTTTACTTTTGGCTCCTGCAGGCACACCGTAGAGTCGATGTTGCCGATTTCGTAGCCTTCGCGGGAGAGCAGCTGCACGACCTCCTTCAGCAGAATTTTGCTGTCGATGCCTTTGTACTGTGGGTCTTTGTCGGAGAAATGGAAGCCGATGTCGCGCATGTTGGCGGCACCGAGCAGGGCATCGCAGATAACGTGTATCAGCACATCGGCATCGGAGTGGCCGAGAGCGCCATGCGTGTGCGGTATTTTAATGCCGCCGAGCCAGAAGTCCAGTCCTTCGTGCAGTTGGTGCACATCGTAGCCAAAGCCTGTTCTTATCTTCAGTTTCATGAATGGTATAATAGGTTGCTGTATGTCCACCTGCTTCTGGTGGCAGAAAGTAAAATTAGCTTAAAATGTTATTTAGTTGCTAATGCACATGCCTTTTCTGGCTATATACCTGGTCTGAGGCAAAAAAGGTATAAAAAAGAACAGCCAGCTGCGCGTGGCAACTGGCTGTAGCTGTTGGTTGTATATATAGAAAGCACCTTTGGCCTAAAGGCCTTGCTCCTCCTTCAGACAGCGTCTTGCAAGAGAAATCGATTCGGCCGCAGGTGTCGGAAATTTGCTGTCTATTTTTCAGCTTCTTCTAAAACCGGATAATCGATGTATCCTTTTGGGCCAGGCATATAAAAGGAGGTGTTATCTGCTGGCTGCAGCTCCTCGTGCTGGGCAAAGCGCTCCACCAGGTCCGGGTTCGAGATAAAAGGCACGCCAAAAGCCACCAGGTCAGCATCGCCGTCGGCAATTACTTTGTTCCCTTTTTCCTGATTGAACCCTTTGTTAATGATCAGGTTGCCGTTGTAGAGCGGCCGGTAACGTTTGGCTATGTATGGTTCGGCAAAAGGAACCTTGCTAACATCGCTGAACGGCTCCGACAGGTGCAGGTAGCTCAGGGTATAGTCGCTGCTCAGGCGGCCCACAATATAATCGAAGGTTGGGATGGTTTCCTCATCGATGGTGATACCGAACTGGCCGTGCAGGCTGGGGTTCAGGCGTACACCTACGCGTTCTATCGGCATAACTTCTTTTATGGCATCAAGCACCTCGAACAGCAGGCGGGCCCGGTTCTCGCGTGAGCCACCGTAGGCATCGGTACGGGTATTGGAGCAGGTTACAAAGAACTGGTGGAACAGGTACCCGTTAGAAGCATGAACTTCTACACCATCGAAACCTGCTTCTACCGCGTTTCTGGCCGCGTTTTTAAAATCCTGCACGATTTGCTGAATTTCGGAAATGGTTAAGGCCCGTGGTGTAACAGTTGGTTTAAAGCCTGTTTCGGTAAAAGCCTGGTCGTCGGGGTTAATGGCGGAAGGAGCTACCGGAAACTCTCCGTTATGAAAATCGGGGTGCGACATGCGGCCTACATGCCATAGCTGCGCAAATATTTTGCCGCCCTGTTTGTGTACGGCAGCCGTTACTTTTTTCCAGCCTTCTACCTGGCCCTGTGAGTAAATTCCCGGCACATTAATGTAGCCTACTGCTTGTGTTGAAACAGGCGTGCCTTCCGAAATAATAAGGCCGGCACTGGCCCTTTGTTCATAATATTTCGCAATAAGATCTGTCGGGGCTTTCTCTGGGTTATCGGCGCGTGAGCGCGTCATGGGAGCCATTACGATTCGGTTTTTAAGCGCTAGGTCGTGGAGTTTTATGGGTTTTAAAAGTGGTTGTGACATGTTTGATCGGTTCTACTATAGGTAAAAAGTTTATTTCTTGGATTAGCTTTTAGTATATAACGACTTGCTAATCCCAGGCAGGTGAGAAATCTGGTGTAACTACGCGCCTGTTTTGTGCCCGAAGCGTATCAATCTGCGCCACGTCATCGGGTGTGAGTTCAAAGTCGAAAATCTGGAAGTTTGATTTTAGGTTGGCCTCGCTCGAGGTGCGTGGTATGGCCAATACGTCTTGCTGCTGCATCATCCAGCGCAGCGTTACCTGAATTTCGTTTTTGCCGTATTTCTCGCCTATTTCTTTTAGCAACTGGTTCCCTATTATCTCGCCTTGTGCTATGGGGCTGTAGGCGGTGAGGGCAATACCTTTGCTGCGCAGGTAGTTCTGCAGCTTCGTCTGGTCTATGAGCGGGTGGTACTCAACCTGGTTGGTAACGATATCGGCACCCAGCGCCAGTGTTTGCTCTACCAGCTTAATCGGGAAATTGCTGACGCCGATGTGTTTGGTATAGCCTTTTTCGCGTGCCAGCACCAGTTGCTCCACCGTTTCCTCCAGCGGAATGTCGGGGTTTGGCCAGTGAATGAGCAGCAGGTCTACGTAATCGGTTTTGAGTTTCTGCAGGCTTTCCTCTACCGATGGCAGAAAGTCTTTTTTAGTAAACTTATCGAACCAGACTTTGGTGGTCAGGAAGATTTTGTCGCGTGCTATGCCCGATGCTTTTATGCCGCTGCCCACTGCTGCTTCGTTCTGGTAAATCTGGGCGGTGTCGATGTGTGTATAACCTTCGGCAAGGGCTGCTCCTACCATGCGCAAGGCTGTATTATCGTCGAGGTACAGGGTGCCAAACCCAAGTGCCGGAATGGCGGTGTCTTTTACGTTTATAAAATTCATAGTTTAAGGAATTCGATTTATGTACATTATTTGTGTATACAAATATTTATCTAAATTTTTTTAGCCTCTCAGTTTGTCGAGTAATTGGCTTACCTGCACTGCTTCCTGCTGGCTCAGGTTATGGAGCCGCTCCAGCAACGCCGGAAAAGTGGCATCTACTTGTTGTAGCTTTTCCACACCTTTTTCAGTTATGCGCACCTCAATCATGCGGCGGTTGTTGGGGCAGGTAATTCTGGTAACGTACCCTTTCTCTATCAGTTTATCTACCAGGCGCGTTACGTTGGAGTTACGGTCTACCATCCGCTCCTGAATTTCGCCGAAGCAAACAGGTTGTGGGTGCTGGCCACGCAGTATCGCCAGCACATTATGCTGCTGCAGCGTCAGGTCAAGGTCTTTAAAAAATGGCATTACCTGCTGGTTTACCCAATTATTTGTAAAAAGCAGGTTTGCGAGCAGACGGCGGTAATCATCTTTAAAGTCTTTCTGATGTAGTTCGTCTTCTATGCGCATGGCCTTACTAAATGTGTTGCAAATGTAATGTTGTTATTTGTATATACAAATGTTTGAGGAAAAAAGTTTAATCATTTTAAAAAACAACAGGAGCAGCAGCTTCCACCCTTGAATCAGATTTGTGAGAATTGCTTTTGGAGGGTGTTTTTATTAGGATAATCAGGTGGGTAAATAAATGGCTGTAGGTGCAAAATTATCTATAGCAGGAGTCGTTCTCATTTGAAGCTGCTCTTGTACGTTAAAGGCCGCTGGTGTGAGTTTTTAGTTTTACCTTTCTTGCTTTGAGCTAAAGCCTGTAAAGAACCACTTGATATTACCCATTTCAGCTTATCAGGGGCATGAAAGTACGAGCTACAAGCTCGCACCAGCGAACGATAAAACAAGATAAGGCTTGTAGCACGTGCCTTTTTCGCTTCGAACTAAAGCCTATAAAGAACAACCTGAAGGTTAACAAGAGCATGAAAGTATCAGCTGCAAGCTCGCACCAGCGAACAAAACGTAAAATGGAGCCTTAAAAAGTCATTTCAACTCATAGCCACCCTTGACTAAAAACTGGCTAAAACCTGTTGGAAGGCTGTTTCCATTTAAATAATTTATATTCAGATAGTTTTCCTATCCGTTTTTCATTAACCTTCTATAAAATAAAAGGAGCCACAGTTTTACCTGCAGCTCCTTTTATTGATCAGATTATAGCTTAGGCCACTTCAGCTGGCTCTGTCTTCTTTTCGGCCTTGTAGAGCAAGGTAGAGCAGTTGTTCGGGTTCAGCACCTGCCTGGCGAGGCGCTGAATATCTTCCGGCGTTACAGCTTGTACCTTTTCACCTTCCAGGTTCACGTGGTTGGCATCGCCCATCAGTTTGCCATAGGCCAGGTTCATGGCGCGGTTCAGGAGTTCAACCTCTGAGTATACAATGCTGGTTTCGGCCTGATTTTTTACTTTGTTCAGCTCTTTCTCATCTACCAGGTCATTCATAAACTGCTGATTAATAGCCTCGATAGCGGCATTTGCCTCCTGCAGATCCACACCTTCGTTCAGCTTACCTTGTATAATAAGAAGCCCCGACTCTAAAGACCCGGACACAGAAGCGGAGATAGAGTTGAATAGCTTCCGCTCCTTCACCAGCTCGTTGTAAAGCCTAGACGATTTTCCCCGGCCTAGCATGTCGCTCACCAGGTCGGCGGCGTAGTAGTCTGCGTGGGTGCGGGCGGGCATGTGGTAGGCTTTGTAAATAGCATCCATCGGAACGTCAGCAGATGTCTCCAG
Source organism: Pontibacter qinzhouensis (assembly GCF_008017455.1). Classification (GTDB taxonomy): domain Bacteria; phylum Bacteroidota; class Bacteroidia; order Cytophagales; family Hymenobacteraceae; genus Pontibacter; species Pontibacter qinzhouensis. The sequence goes on from NZ_VRTY01000056.1 coordinate 14,897, forward strand.
CACCCGCGGCTCGGTTTGCGCTGGCTCCTCGGGCAGGTTGCGCTCATACTTTGTGCCTGCCGGTATCGGGCCAAACCACCTCTCGGTCAGTTCCTTGGCCCGCTCAAAGGTAACATTGCCTGCCACCACTAAAATAGCGTTTGCCGGAGAGTAATGTTTCTTGAAAAACGCCTTTACGATATCCATAGTGGCGTTCTCAATGTGCGAAATCTCTTTACCAATAGTAGCCCATTTGTAAGGGTGCTGCTGGTAGGCCAGTGGGCGCAGCTTGAGCCATACATCGCCATAAGGCTGGTTCAGGTAGTTCTGCTTAAACTCCTCTACCACCACCTTGCGCTGCACTTCGAGCCCGTTTTCGCTAAAGGCCAGCTCCAGCATCCGGTCCGACTCCAGCCAGAAACCTGTTTCTATGTTCTGGGCTGGCAGCGAGAGGTAATAGTTCGTGATGTCGGGGCTGGTGAAGGCGTTGTTTTCGCCTCCTACCCGCTGCAGCGGCTCATCATATACCGGAATGTTTTTAGAGCCACTGAACATCAGGTGCTCAAACAGATGCGCAAAGCCGGTATGTTGCTCGTCTTCGTCGCGGGAGCCTACATTGTACAGCACGTTCAGCACTGCCATTGGCGTGCTATGATCTTCGTGCACAATTACCTGCAGGCCATTATCAAGTGTAAATTCTTTAAATTCTATCATGTTTCGTTAGATGTTAGATGCTAGATTTTAGATGATAGACAACAGACTTTAAGGATTTAGCAATCCTTTTCTTTAGCTTCAAAAGAGTTAAAGAAAAACATCTATGCTCCAGCAATATTTTTCCTTCTTTACCTAAAGTCTAACGTCTAGTATCTACTATCTAACATCTATTAAAAGCAAAATTAAAAAAACGCGCCATATTTTCAGGGTTTAGGCTAATAGATTAACTTGCCAGATTATAACGAAGTTTTGGTTTTTGGAGATGAATTTCAATCGTAAAGAATATACCGACGACGAATTGCTGGACCTTTACAAGGCCATTCTGAAGCCCCGCATGATCGAGGAGCGGATGCTGGTGCTGTTGCGGCAGGGCAAGGTAAGCAAATGGTTCTCAGGTATTGGGCAGGAAGCTATATCGGTAGGGGCGACGCTGGCGCTGGAGCCAGACGAATATATTTTGCCTTTGCACCGGAACCTGGGCGTGTTCACTAGCCGGCACGTGCCACTCGACAGGTTGTTTGCGCAGTTCCAGGGCAAAAAAACAGGCTTTACCAAAGGCAGAGACCGCTCCTTTCATTTCGGCTCCAACGAGCACCACATTGTGGGCATGATTTCGCACCTGGGGCCGCAGCTGGCCGTAGCCGATGGCATTGCGCTGGCCGACCTGCTGGAGCAGAAAGAGAAAGTTACGCTGGTGTTCAGTGGCGATGGCGGTGCCTCCGAAGGCGACTTTCATGAAGCCCTGAATGTGGCGGCGGTATGGGGACTGCCGGTTATTTTTATGATCGAGAACAACGGCTATGGCCTCTCCACACCCAACAGCGAGCAATTTAAATTCCGGCACTTTACCGACAAAGGCCCGGCTTACGGCATAGATGCCCTGCAGATAGATGGCAACAACGTGGTGGAGGTGTTCGATACGGTACGCCAGGCTGCTGACAGTCTTCGTAAAAGTCCGCGGCCGATATTAATAGAAGCTGTTACGTTCAGGATGCGCGGCCACGAAGAAGCCTCTGGTACCAAATACGTGCCACAGGAGCTGTTTGAGAAATGGGTGAAAAAAGACCCCGTGGTTACTTTCGAAAAGTATCTGCTCGATGAGCTGGTGCTGACGCAAAAGACCCTGGATAGCATACGCGAGGAGATAAAACAAGAAATTGAGCAGGCGCTGGAAACTGCCGGAGCCACGCCTCTGCCAGAAGCCGACCAGCAGGAAGAACTGGCCGATATGTACAAACCGTTTGAGCAGCAGGTGGTTGCACCTGCCACCGATGCCCGAACAGAAAAACGCTTTGTAGATGCCATTTCGGATGCTTTGCGCCAGAGCATGGAGCGCTACCCGGAGCTGGTGCTGATGGGGCAGGATATTGCCGAATATGGAGGCGTATTTAAGGTAACGGAAGGTTTTGTACAAGCCTTTGGCAAAGAGCGGGTACGCAACACTCCGCTTTGCGAATCGGCAATACTGGGTATTGGCTTGGGCATGTCGGTGCGTGGCAAGAAGAGTATGGTCGAAATGCAGTTTGCCGATTTTGTGAGCAGCGGCTTCAGCCAGATAATAAATAACCTGGCCAAGAGCCACTACCGCTGGGGGCAGCACGCCGATGTGGTGGTGCGTATGCCAACAGGAGCCGGAGCAGCTGCAGGGCCGTTTCACTCGCAGAGCAACGAGGCATGGTTTGTGCATACACCTGGCCTGAAAGTGGTATATCCATCATCGCCTTACGATGCCAAAGGCTTGCTCAATGCTGCCCTCGAAGACCCGAACCCGGTAATGTACTTTGAGCACAAGCTGCTGTACCGGGCCGTATCGCAGCAGATACCAGACGACTATTATACCATTGAAATAGGCAAAGCTAATTTAGTGGCAGAAGGAGACGATCTTTCGATAATTACGTATGGCATGGGCGTGCATTGGGCAAAGCAGCTGCAACAGGAAATGCCGGAAGTCAGTTTCGACATACTGGACCTGCGCTCCCTGCTGCCCTGGGATAAAGAAGCCGTACGCGCAACAGTTGCTAAAACAGGCCGTGTTATCATTCTGCACGAAGATACGTTAACAGGGGGCATAGGTGGCGAAATAGCTGCCTGGATTGCCGAAAACTGTTTTGAGCTGCTCGACGGGCCGGTTACCCGTGTTGCCAGCCTCGACACGGCCGTACCGTTTTCGCCACCGCTGGAGCAGGAGTTTCTGCCAAAGCAACGCCTGCGCCAGAAAGTAGAGGCGGCACTGAACTTTTAAATATAAACTTGAACGATATGTTAAAGCCAAGATTTCTGCTGCTCACCGTCCTGATATTGACTTTGCTTGCCAGCCCGGCCTGCCAACGGAAGGGGCTGAAATGCCCGAAGCCAAGCAAATCGAGTGCAACAATAGGAGGACCGGGAGGTAAGAGTATAGAAGGAGTAAAGGTGCAGACAGATAAGAATGGCTTGGTAAAGAAAAAAAAGTTCTTCTAAGTTTTATAGTTTATAACCAGAGTCTTAAATTTCAGCATAATTTAAGAGGGTAGATGGAGCTATGGACAAGACATGTGTAAATGTGAAAGGGTATAAGGTAAAACCGATAATCGGGTTGTTACTTTTGTTGTTGGTGCAATCAGCAGCTATGGCGCAAATAAGCCATTCACCTTCCGCTTTCCAGCAAAGTGAGGAACGAGCAGCCGCTGCAAAACAGAAAGAAGAAGTTGAAAACATTTACCAGCACACACACCTCAATGTTCGCAGCCCAGGTACGAAGAAAGAGGAAACAAGCCGGCAGAAGGTAATTCGAACTGAAAAGCGAAAACTCCGGTTCAATAAAAAAGGGAAAGCCGTAAAGCGCAGGCACGACTATAGTTTGCAGAATCAGTAAGCTTCTATTTGGCAAAGCCTTCTGTTTAATAATTGGTTAGTCGACGGAACCTGTTTTACGTAATTAGTTAAAGTTTTATATAAAGAAAATAAACAAGATATTATGAATTGGCATCCACTTACAAGTGCAGAGCAGTTAGACACGGTTATAGAAGAATCGAAAAGTGCACCTGTGGTCATTTTTAAGCATAGCACCTCTTGCTCTATTAGCGCCACTGCTAAAAGCAGGCTGGAGCGGCAGTGGGAAAAAGCAGGTGTAGAACACGTTAAGCCTTATTACCTCGACCTGCTGCGGTATCGCCCTGTATCGAACGAAATTGCTGAAGTGTTGCAAGTGCAGCACGAGTCGCCGCAGCTGTTACTGGTGCAGGATGGTGTCTGCACCTACAATGCCTCGCACCTGGGCATAAACCTGGAGGCGCTAAAGAAAAAAGTAACGGCGTAGAGATACTAAAACAGCCTCTACGCCGGTTATCTGATCAGACCATTTTTGGGAGTTGTTCCACACGGAACCTAACTTCCGGAAATGGTCTTATCTGTACTGAAAGGAAATGGTTTGTTTAACATCGGGGTGCAGGCTTAGGGCAACCGGGCACGTGCGGGCAGCGTTTTCGAGCATGGCTTTCTCTTTGTCGGTGTAGTTATGGGCTGGCATCGTAATGGCAACCACTACCTCGCCTATTCGGCGTGGCTCAGCAGCCATCATTTTAGTGATGTCCATTTCCATGCCTTCTATGTTAATGCCGGCGCGGTTTGCTACAATGCCCATAATGGTCATCATGCAGCTGCCAAGCGCAGCGCTAACCAGGTCGGTAGGAGAAAATGCCTCTCCTTTGCCATTATTATCTACCGGAGCATCGGTTATAACAGTGTTGCCAGAAGCAAGGTGTTGGGCCGCGGTACGCAGATCGCCTTTGTAAATACTATGAATGGTTGCCATGTTGCTAACTATAAGTTTGATAAGAACGTAAATTTAGATAGTTTTAGAGAAATATAAATCAAAGAAGGTGGTAAGATACCTCATTATTATTTTAGCTGTGGTACTGGGAATACGTTCTCAGGCAGTAGCGCAAACCGATGAAGACTTCAACAACGAGCTAAGTTACGGTATAAACTTCAACTCAAACGGAGGTCTGATAGGAGGCCTGTTTATCCGTTCTTCTTACTTTAAGAAAGATAGGCTGTACCGCTTTGGAGCTATAGAGATTGTAGAAGTAAAGCATCCAAAGGAGAACCGCTGGTATAGTGTGAATACGGGCGACTTTTTCATTTACGGAAAGCAGAATTATTTATTTGTGGTGCGGCCACAATACGGCATGGAGTATATCCTGTTCAGGAAGGCGGCAGAGTCGGGGGTGCAGGTAAATGCCGTTGGTGCCATAGGGCCCTCTCTGGGGCTGCAGGTGCCTTACTACATCCGGTACAATTATAGCCAGAGTGGTTTCGAAGATATTCGCACCGAGCAATATAACCCTGTCATTCATGGCGACAGGAACAGCATCTATGGCAGTGCTAATGTGTTTACAGGCTTAGGCGAAACCCGGCTAACGCCTGGGCTACACTTTAAAGCCGGCCTCAGCTTTGAATATGGCCGTTACCGTGAAAGTGTAACAGGTATAGAGGTTGGTTTTCTGGTAGAGCATTATTTCAAACGTCCGGTCATTATACCGGATGCTCAGAATTTTAACACCTTCCCATCTGTTTACCTCAACATCTACTACGGTACCCGAAAGTAAACTTATCTGAAAGCAATTATTGTAATGAAATTGGCCTTCCAAAGGCTTTTTTGAAATTTTTGATCTATACCCATTCAGAGGGTAGAACGGAGTGTTTCTCTATCTATAATTCTTTCAAAACTCAAAATTTCCTTACGTCATCTTCAAATATCTAAATTAAAGAATTAGCACATTATCAATTATTCAAATAAAAATGGCCTCCAGAAGGTTTTAGAGCCTTTTGGTGTCAAGGGTATTGCTCCTGCCGGGCACTTACTTTTAGTTGCCTTAGCGCTATAAGTAAAACTTCTGGAAATGCCTAATGTGTTAATGTAGAACTTTGTATCTTTGTACTATGGATGAACTATTGACGCTACCGGTCATACAGCCTAATGCAGCGGCAGATGGGCTTAACGCTTTAGGAAAACCACGTAAGCCCAACTGGCTGCGTGTAAAGCTGCCGGTTGGGAAGGAATACGCAAAAGTAAGAAACATAGTAGACGAATATAAACTGCACACCATCTGCGAAAGCGGCAACTGCCCGAACATGGGCGAGTGCTGGGGAGCTGGTACTGCAACCTTTATGATTCTGGGGAACGTGTGTACGCGCAGCTGCTCTTTTTGCGCAGTGGCCACCGGCCGCCCCAATGAGTACGACACAGATGAGCCACGGCGCGTAGCAGAAGCTATTCAGCTGATGGGCGTAAAGCATGCTGTTATCACCTCTGTTAACCGCGATGAACTGAAAGACCGTGGTGCTGCTATCTGGCACGACACCGTGCGCCTGGTAAAAGAGCTGTCGCCTGCCACCACCATCGAAACCCTGATTCCGGATGTGAAAGCTAACTGGGATGCCCTGATTACCATGATCTCGCCGGGGCAGGAGGTTGTGTCGCATAACATGGAAACAGTAAAAGAGCTTTACCGCCGTGTAAGGCCGCAGGCTAAGTACGAGCGAAGCCTGGAGCAGACACGCCGCACCAAAGAGTATGGCAAGCGAACCAAAACCGGCATTATGCTGGGGCTGGGCGAAACCAGGGAGCAGGTGTACCAGGCCATGGATGACCTGGCTGCCAACGGATGTGATATTTTAACATTAGGCCAATACCTGCAGCCAACCAAATTGCACATCGAAGTAGCCGAGTTTATTCACCCGGATCTTTTTGATCATTATCGTGAAGAAGGCTTGAAACGTGGTTTAAAGTATGTTGAGTCCGGGCCGTTGGTTCGTTCTTCGTACCACGCAGAACGCCATGTACATGTATAGGTGCTATAAATTGGTGTAGAGGTAGCTGTAATAGAGGCGGTTAGTTTGTTAGAATAAGTTTTTGCTTAGCACGAAGTTCGTACAAATGAACAACTGCTAAGGCTACTGTAACCTATGACAGCGGAAGCATAACCACTTTGCCACAGCACAACAACATGTATAGACATCATGAATTTGATAAGATAATTTTTTTAAAAAAACATAAAAACTTTTTTTTAAGAACTTATCCAATAACGGTTGCCCTTAAACGTAGGGCAACCGTTATTTTTTTTGTGCTAACATATGTTATATTAAATATGTTTAAACACTTAACTTTCAAGAGATTCCCATTTTGGTTCTTTTAATAAAATTGAGCTGATCTGCCCGCTATGCTAACGGTTCTTTATTTTGTATACCCTTTAAATATCCTATAATTAGGATCCATACGCCAGAATATCAGCAGGTTCCGGAATTGGCATATGTAATTTTATTTAAACTTTTTTATATTTTTGAATTATTATCCAATTATGTTTGCATAATTGAACTTTAAAATCAGTTTATTAAATGATACTTTTGCTCGCCTCCAAAATGTTGTTTTTTACATACAATAAGCCCCAATCCTGCTTTTAAGCATAATCTTTCAAGTATTCAAGACCTTTAAAGGTATCTTTGAATACTTGTTTTCAGTACAATATAACGAATCGGTTATATATGACTTTGTTTATACAATTTTAAAACACCCGTATGAGTAAATTTTTTACCCTGTTATGTACATCCCTTCTGGTAGTCATACAAATAAGTTACGCCCAAACAGAATCTGTATTAAAATCAGCAGGTAATTATTCTGTAATAGCTAATACAGAAGTTACCAACTCCGGCATTACCAGCATTGGTGGCAACCTGGCTATATATCCTGGTAACCGGATTGTTGACCCAGGTGATGGGCTGGTTGTACCTGGTAGAAAAGAAACCGGAACCAGTACAGCTGAAACTGCACAAAACCATGCGAAGGAGGCATACGATGCACTTACTACACGCACCGTTACCAGGAACCTCGGAAACGTAATCGGTAACCGGCAGATACTTACGCCGGGCGTTTACTACATTCCCGGAGATGCCACGCTGAGCAACATTCTGATTCTGGATGGGCAGCGAAGTTTCGATTCTCAGTTTATATTTATTATCGACGGAGATTTTAGCTCTACCTCCCCGGCCTCCCCGGGTGTTACCAGTGCAGGTGTATTGCCGCAGAATGGGGCGCAGGCAGATAATGTTTTCTGGGTTGTTAAGGGTAAAGCAGATATTGGTGTATCTACTTTATTAATGGGGAGCATTTTGGCGCAGGAAAGCGTTACACTCCGCTCGGGGGCCAGCCTTATTGGCAGTGCCATATCTTTGAACAGCAGCGTTAACCTGGAAAACAACAACATCTATCTCACCAATATTATTTATGCTAACCTCGGTGTAACTAAAGTAGCGCAGCCAGCCAATGGCCGCTATACGGTTGGTGGTACAGTTACCTATGTTATAACAGCACGCAACAGCGGCGCAGACTCCGGCACTGCCACCAACGTGCGTGTAAGTGAGCAGTTCCCCAGCACTCTCGAATTTGTACATGCCGAGCCTTCTAAAGGTACATACAACCCGGAAACGAATGTCTGGGTGGTAGGTAATATAGAAGCCGAAACATCGGCTACGCTCACCATTACATTTAAAATTCTGGCAGCCGGTAATCTGGTGAACAACGTTGTTGTTACTTCGGATACCCCGGATCCAGATCCGGAAGATGACGAAGACGAAGACCCTATTGTTGTAATCTGTACAAACCCTGACCTGGTTATAACAGGCGATGCCTCTTTTTGCCCCGGGATACCTTTTTTAAACTATACCGTAACGGAAGTAGTAGGTGGTACTTATGTTTATGAAACAACTGGCGGATTAAGTATTGAGTCGCAGTCTGGCAACACAGTGCGGATAGGACTTGGTACGAGCGTTACAGGCGGAACTTTAACCGTGAGAGTAACAGACCAGTGCGGCGATGTTTACACTGCTACACAAATTATAGGTGGAGTAAATGTTTTACCAACTCTTCCTGTTATAGACGGACCTGCATTAATATGTCCAAACAGTGAAGCTGTATTTACTGCAACTGGCGGTAGTGCCGGTTTAACCTATAATTGGGTTGTAACAGGCGGTTTACAGATAGAAAACACCACCGATAATACAGTTACAGTTAGAGCCGGAAGCACAGGCGGTACCTTAAGTGTAAGCAGCACCAATAGTTGCGCGCTTACCAGCCCTCCAGCCACTATTACTATTGCCACAACCACACCTCTTGCTGCCTTAGCTGCCATTGAGGGCCCAACTGCCATATGTGCTGGAACTAATGCCACCTTCTCTGTGCCGGTACTTGCGGCAGATGCCAGCTACGAGTGGGGCTACTCAGGTAATTGGACCATAATTAGCGAAGGGATAGTAAATGGTCGGTATACAGTAAATGCACGGTTTGCAGAGGTTACTACAGGTTCTCTTACTTTAACAGCAACAAACGCCTGTGGCACAGTTACTGCCACACCAGTTGCTGTAACTGTATCGTCTGGGGCACCTGCTGCACCCGTTGATATAACAGCCGGTGGTGCTGCATGTGCAGGCGAGCAGGTTGCATACAGCATTAGCCCTGTGAACAATGCAGCTAGGTATGAGTGGACTGTAACAGGTACAGGTTGGTCTATTGCAGGTGATAATACCGGAGCTACTGTTACCGCCATAGCCGGTGCCGGAGCTGGCATACTCTCTGTAAAAGCAGTAAATGGCTGCGGAGAGAGTAGCACCTCCACTTTAAATGTTACGGGCGCAGAAACATTGGGTACAGTAGGAACCATAGCTGGATCAGCCACAACTTGCGAAGGAACTACAGGACTGCAATATTCTATAGGTAACGTTGCCAGAGCAACTTCCTACACTTGGTCGGTGCCAGCTGGCTGGACGATAACAGCAGGTCAGGGAACAACGGGTATTACAGTAAGAGCAGGAGCCGGTAGTGGTTCGGTTTCAGTTGTGGCTTCAAATGCCTGTACTACTGGCAATGCATCTCTTGCTGTTTCTTCGGTGCCACCAGTTGCTGCTGCCACTATTACCGATATCAGCGACCTGTGCAATGGGCTTGCCTTTAACACAAACCCGGTTGCCGGAGCCACTACGTATACCTGGAGCGTTCCGAATGGCTTTACCATTCTGTCGGGGCAGGGAAGTACCAGCATAAGAGTACGTGCCGATGCAGCGAATGCATTTGGAAGTGTAACACTGGTTGCCAGCAATGGCATTTGCGAGAGCCCTGCTGCCTCAGCACCTATCGACCTGGCGCGCGTAGACGGAGCCCTTGATTTCCCGAAAGCATTTAGCCCGAACGGTGATGGCATCAACGATAACTGGGTTATATCTAACATCTCGAAATACAGTAACCAGGTAACCCTGTTTAACCGTTGGGGGTCTGAAGTATACCGCAAAACAGACTACCAGAACGACTGGAACGGCAACGGGCTGGAAGCAGGAACTTACTTCTATAAAGTGAGTGTGCGGCAGTGCGACAACACCAACAGAGAATACACGGGCTATGTCATGATCTTCCGCTAAGCTCACCTGATAATAACTTAATACGAATTACCATATGAAATTACTTTATACGCTGCTGGCCCTCCTGCTCACCTTTGCGGCAAGTGCCCAGCAAAACCCCCAGTACTCGCAATATATTTTTAACAGCATGGCTATTAACCCGGCCTACACCGGGAGCAAAAAAGTGCTCAACTTTAACGCTTTTCACCGTTCGCAGTGGACCTCTATAGAAGGGGCGCCCACTACCAGCAGCCTGCTTGTAGATGGGCTGGTGGCAAACGATAAACTTGGCCTTGGCTTAGATATAACCCGCGACAAGATTGGTGCCCTCACCAATACGGCAGCTTATGCCAATGTAGCGGTGCGAGTGCCTCTGAGCGAACAAAGTACCCTGAGCCTGGGAGTAGCACCGGGCTTTAAGCAACGTTCTTTAAACGGTTTAGAACTAGGTATAATCGACGATCCATCTATCCCGACAGGCAACGAAACCTCCTTTAGGCCAGATGTTAAGCTTGGTTTGTATTTCAATACGAATCGCTTTTATGCAGGTGTGTCTGCTGCAGATCTGTTAAACTTTGAAGATGACCTGGAACTGAGTACTCAAAGGCATTATTTCTTTACCACGGGCTATGTGTTCGACCTGGGCAGCTCGCTTAAGTTTAAACCCAGCGTACTCATAAAAGAAGATTTTAAGGCACCTGCCAACGTAGACTTAAATGCTTTTCTGCTGATAAAAGATATCTTATGGCTTGGTGGCTCTTACCGTACCAGCATGAACCTCTTTAACGAGAACCCAGCTACCGATGCGCGTAACAGAACTGCTCTGGCGCTGATCGGGCAGATCCAGATCAGCAAAGCGTTCAGGTTAGGCTATGGCTACGATGTTATGCTGAACGATTTCAAAGGTGTGAGCACGCACGAAATTTCGGTAGGGTACTACCTGTTCGGCAAAAAGAATGTGCCGATGCTGACACCGCAATACTTTTAATTTTTAGCAGTACATTATATGAACTATAAATATACGCCCCTTTATATTTTTATTGCTCTTACGCTCTGCCTGGCAACCAATGCGCAGGCGCAGCTACGGAAGGCAGACCGACTTTACAGTAACTACGAATTTGCCCTGGCACTGGAGCAATATGAGCAGGCTATAGCCAAACGTACCCCTGACTTACAGACAGCCCAACGCATAGCCGACTCCTATCGCCTGACCCGCCGCAGCCAGGAAGCAGAAACCTGGTACGCGAAAGTGGTCAACATGCAAGGCCGGCATCCTCAGAACCTATACAATTATGCCGAAGCGCTCCGCAGCAACGGCAAACACGAAGAAGCAAAGAAGCACTACATGGCCTGGGGCGAAGAACTGCCTGAGATGGCTCCCATGGCTCAGCAAAAAATACAGGCTTGCGATAAAGCAGCAGAATGGATGAGCAAGTTGCCTGTGGCAGAAGTGAAGGCAGTGCCTGAGCTAAATGCAGCTGCGTTTTCTGATTTCAGCCCGATAAGTTTTGGGCAGGGCATTATTTTCAGCTCCGACCGTGCAGCCGGTAACCAAACCAAAACGTTTGGCTGGACCGGAAGACCCTACCTGAAATTGTTTAAAGCAGAGAAAAATGCTGCAGGCAGTTACGGTGCCCCTACAGCCTTGACTACTGAAATAAACTCCTCTTATCACAATGCCGCAGCTACTGCTGCCGAAGCTGGGCAGGAGCTGTACTTTACCAGAACTCACCTGATTAAAAACAAAGCTTACGGAAACCCCGACCCTACCAGCTGGGTAGAAAAAAACCAGCAAGTGCCGGAGTATGTGAGCCGGCTCGAAATTTTTAAAGCACAAAAGCAGGGAGACTCCTGGACAAACGTGCAGCCTTTCGCCTACAACAAAATAGAAGAGTATTCGGTTGGGCACCCGGCTCTGTCGCCAGATGGTAACGTGCTGTACTTTGTGTCTGATATGCCAGGCGGGCAAGGAGCTACCGATATTTACTATACCGTTCGGCAGCAGGATGGCAGTTGGGGCAAACCTGTAAATGCCGGAAGTACGATTAACACAGCAGGCAACGAAAGCTTTCCGTATGTAGACAAAAACGGCAAATTATTCTTTGCTTCTGATGGTCACGTAGGTTTAGGCGGGTTGGATATTTTTGCAGCAGATGGTCCGCATAACGCCTGGACAAGTGTGAAAAATCTCGGTTACCCTATTAACTCGTCTAAGAATGATTACGGTATTATGTTCGATAGCGTGAACGTGAGCGGGCTTTTATCTTCTAACCGCGATGCTGCTAACGGAACCGACGATATCTACCAGTTTAACATGTTGCAAGAGGCAGTGATACTTGCCATTAGAACACTGGAGCGAAAGCAGAACCAGCAGAAACGTACTGTTGAAGCACCGCTTCCTCAAGCAAGAGTAAAAGTTACGCAACAGCAGCTAACCGACTCTACTGTATTTGTAACTGATGTAAACGGAAAATATTTTCTGGAAAGCCGCAAAGGCAACACCTATACTTTCGAAGGTAAAAAGGACGGCTTCCTGAACCAATCGGTTGAAATAGAGGTACCCGTTACGGCCCGCGACACGGTAGAGGTAACGCTCTTATTCGATAAGAGCACCGCTGGCATTGCCATTGTGCTGGAGAAAATTTACTACGACCTCGATAAATGGGCCATAAGACCAGACGCTGCCAGAGAACTGGACAAACTGGTGAAGGTATTAAAAGCAAACCCGGCCATCAAGATTGAAATGAGCTCACACACCGACAGCCGCGAGGGATTTGCCTACAACCAGCTCCTTTCGGAGAGAAGGGCACAAGCCGCAGTAGATTATCTTATTTCTAAAGGAATCGGTAAAGAGAGGCTTACAGCAAAAGGATACGGCAAAACCAGACTGGTAAACGGCTGTATCGATGGAGTGCCTTGCTCTGAGCAGGAGCATCAGCTAAACCGCAGAACCGAGTTTAAAATAAAATAGGCATCACTGATGTGCTAGGTTTGTAACAAAGCACTTTATAGGAAGTTTTGTTGCATAAATCAACCTGTAACAGTGTTCTCTTCTAAATTATTCGAATGAAAATAGCCTCCAAAAGGTTTTGCATCTGAATTTTGCCAAGGGTCCACCCGACAAGTTTTAGTTGAATGTACTTAGTAAATAGACAAGCTCTGCCGAACCGAACCGGCAGAGCTTGTCTATTTTTAAACGGCTCGTTATACCTGGCGTGGCTCCTAAACCCTTGACCAAAAAATGGCTGAAATCTTTTTGGAGGCCTTTTTCATTCGAATAATTTGCTTCCTGACAAGGGTGTAATTAAAAAGCCTTACCTGAGAAAGGAGCAGAAGCGAGCTTGCCTCTGAAACGGACAAAGGTATTTTGCTTTAAATAAAGGCCAACCCTGAAGTGCACCTGCCCGTTCTCTTAAAATCAAATACGATTTCATGAAACAAAATTTACGAAGGCTGCTTTTTCTGTTCTTTCTATTCGCCGGGTTGTTGCCATCTTCTTTGTGGGCTCAGTCTGTTATACAAGGCAAGGTGCTGGATGCGCGTAGCCGCCAGCCGCTGGAGGGGGTAACAGTTACAGCAGCCGCAACCAATCTTCAAATCATCAGCGATCAAAACGGCGAATTCAGTATTCCTGCCGATGGCCCTTCTGCTACAATTAATTTTCAGTTAATTGGCTACAGTGCTCGCACCCTGGAAGTGCGACTGCCATTGCAGGAAACCTTGCAGATTGCCTTACAACCTACTGCCACAAACTTATCTGAGGTAATCGTAACCGGCTACGAGAACAACCGCCGATTACTCGAAACAGCCGGAGCCATAAGCGTAGTAGACAGCGAAGTAATACAACGGTTCGACGAAAGCTCGCTGGTGCGTGCGGTAAATACAGTGCCGGGGGTGCGTATGGAGGAAAGAGCCCCTGCCAGTTACCGCATCTCCATCAGGGGGAGCAGCCTGCGTTCGCCATACGGCGTGCGCAACGTAAAAATGTATATGGGCGATGTGCCGCTTACCGAAGCGAGCGGTGTTACCATGCTAAACATGCTGGATGCCGGTAACATTGGCCGCATGGAAATACTGAAAGGGCCGGTAGGAAGCATATATGGAGCAGGTACAGGAGGGGCCATATTGCTGGAGCCGAAACGTGCCGCACCCGGAGAGCACCAACTGGAAGTAGGCGCGACCACTGGTTCTTACGGGTTCCGGCGCTATGCCGTAACTGCCTCTACAGGAGGAGAAAAAGCCAATGCACTGGTGCAGTTTACAAAGCAGCAGTACGATGGCTACCGCGAGCACACGGCCATGGAGCGCGATGTATTTCTGCTCTCCACCAATTTCTATCCTACCGAGAATCAAACCATCTCCGCGTTTCTTATTTACTCAGACTTGTTCTACCAGTTACCAGGTGCGCTTACACAGGAGCAGTATAACGAAAACCCGCGCCAGGCCCGTGGAGGTACCTTAGGTAGTGTGGCCCAGAATGCCACCATGAACATGGATGGCGTAAACGTGGGGCTCTCGCATGAGTATAAGTTCAGTAACAACTGGCGTAACATTACCTCTGTTTATGGGTTGATCCGCGCGCAGGACCACCCGTTTAACACCGACTACGAGCGAAATGCCAACCAGGAATATGGCCTCAGGTCGCGGCTTACTCATACGGCTGCAATAGGAGCAACCGAGGCAGTTTTTACCGTAGGCGGCGAATATCAGAGAGGGTTTCAGGTGGCACGCACCTACGACAACAATGGCGGGAATGTAGGCCTGATGCGCTCTGACGACGAATTAATTGCCGAAACTGGATTATTGTTTGCTCAAGCCGAGTTTAAGTTGCCTGCAGATTGGATCGCTACCGCAGCGCTCAGCTACAACGACACCCGCTACTATATTACCCGCTTGCAGCAGGCGGCTGCTGGAGAGGAGTTTAAGTTTAATCGAGATTTCGCTGCCGTACTTTCGCCACGGGTAGCTTTGCTCAAACGGCTTTCTGCTACTATTTCGGCGCATGCCAGTGTTAGTGCCGGCTACTCTCCACCCACCGAAGAAGAAATCCTGACTTCAGATGGCGTATTAAATCAGGAACTTGAAGCGGAGAAAGGCCTGAACTACGAAGCTGGCGTTCGGGGCACCATGCTCAACGGGCGCCTGAACTTCGATGTAGTCGGTTTTTCTTTCCGGTTAAACGAGACCATTGTGAGTCGGCAGGAGTTGTCGAGTATTGCTGTTTTCCGGAATGTAGGTTCAACAAGGCAGAATGGAATCGAAACAGCTTTGGCTTTTACCATTTTAGAAGAACCCTTGGCTCCTGTGAACCTGCTCAAGCTGTGGGGTAGCTACACCTATAACCATTTCAGGTTCCGGGAATATCAGCAGGGCGAAACCATACTATCTGGTAACCAGTTAACAGGCGTGGCACCACACATGGCAACTGCAGGCCTCGACTTGGCAACGCGCATCGGGTTTTACCTGAACCTCACTTCTAATTATGTAGATGAAATTCCGCTGAATGATGAGAATACAGTTTTCTCTGATTCGTTTCTGATAATGGGAGCGCGCGCGGGAGTGAGGCGAACTTTAGGCAAACAGTTAGCTATTGATGCTTTCTTTGGTGCCGAGAATCTTACAAACCAGAAATACAGCCTCGGCAACGATCTCAACGCTTTTGGTGCCCGCTTCTATCAGCCAGCCGCAGACAGGAATTATTATGGCGGCCTTTCGTTGCGGTACGCGCTTTGAATTTCGAATGAGTGAATGATTGAGTGAATAGTTTTGATTGAGAGACAAAAATTTGGGTAAAATAGTTGTCAGCAGAATGTTGAAAAGCCTGAATCGCGAAGTGCCTTACGCACTGTTGTTACGTAAATACAGCATGCACTTTACCTTTCATCAGGAGTTGCAACAGTAGAGATGTTCCTGATTTAAAAGATCACATTCACTTAATCACTCCATCAAAATCCATTCATTCAAAATTTTAACCATGAAACCAGATGACAAAAATGCGGCATTGCCACTGGAGAAGCAGCCATTCAGGGTGCTGCTTATTTCGGCTTCGCAACGGAGGCAGTACAATTGCCCAGGCGTAGACTCTAAATCACGAACCTTGCTGTTGCGGATGGCGGAGCAGCTGCCGCAGGACTGGGAAATCGATCTGGAAGATATTGGGAATGTGTATGCGCGGGAGCGGATTCAGAGTTGTAATGCCTGCGTGAGCACTTCCATGGCGCCGTGTGTGTGGCCTTGCAACTGCTACGAGAAAGACAGCAAAGCAGAGCCTGACCTGCTCTGGAACCTCGATCTCTACGCTCGCCTCGACATGGCCGATGCCTGGGCTTTTGTAGCGCCACATAACTGGTACGGGCCAACTTCTAACCTGAAACTTCTGTTCGACAGGCTGGTGTGCATGAACGGAGGCAACCCGAACGAGGAGCTGATTGAGCACAAAAACCCGGAACTGGCCATGAAACTGGATAAAACGCCGGAGTGGGAAGAGCTGAGCCAAAACCACCTGGAGGGCCGCACCGCCGCCTTTTTCTGCCACGGCGACCTGGGTGGCGATGAGATAGATGCTACAGGGCGGCCAAGGCTGCTGCATCACAAGCTTTATTTCGATCCGGAGCAGGAGCCTTTTCAGGACGAGCGGGATGCCTATGCTCCGCTGGTGTGGCAGTGCCGGTACAGCGGCATAGAGGTGCCCGACCAACTCTGGACTTATGCCGCCATTGGCGAAGGAAAGAAATATTCTGAAAACCAGGCAGAAGATATGGTGCAGGATAACAGTTCTATGGCAGCCTTTGATAAGTGGGTAAAAGAATTTGCGCAGTTTGTTGAGGCAAAAGGTAAGGTACAGCCTGGCAAGTTCAGGGCCTATGGCTACAAAGCACCGAGCCACACCTGGCAGGAAATAAAATTAGGTTGGCGCGATGCACGCATGCGTATCGGTTTTTCTCCGGCTGGCTCCTCTCCTAAAAAACAGCAGGACCAGGGGCTCAACAAAGACGTAACTCTTTTTCCGGGTAAGTCAGAAAATGAGCGTAATGGTTAATTCTGAAATTAGCTCTCAAAGTGTATACAAGTTGACTTACCGAGTGGAGGAGCAATTTTTCAAATGAAAACCCCCTTCAAAAGGATTTTCATTAAAATACTGCCAAGGGTAAACCCGACATCTTTAGCATTTGTGCACTTAGGTATATAGTTTTATCCTGAAATTATCTGAGGTTTCCTTAATTCAGCAATTTTAAGGTTGAAAGGAGGTAATTATTTTTTGATAGTTTAAATCTTCAAATCCAATATTCAGCAAAGCTATCATCTGATAACCAGCAATTATTTAAATGAAATTGGCCTTCCAAAGCTATTTTAGCTTAAAATGGGTCAAGGGTTCAGGAGTATTAGCCTGGCGGGTACTGAGCCATAATACTGGAAACGGCTCTGTTCAGGCGCTTTTGATCCGTATCGGTTACTGTAATGCCTCCGTCTGCCCATCCTCGCCAGACTAATGCATTTAAGCCTGGATTAATGAAGTCGATTACAAGCGTACCGACCTGATACTCGCTGATGCTGCGGTATGTAGGTAGGCCTGCAAAGTCGTAGTTAAAGCGGTAGCCGTACCAATAGCTGTAACCATAGCCATACCCAGGCACCACTACATTGTTTTGGCTTTCAGGGTCAGTGGCTATGGCAATATCGTAAGCAATAAGCAGATCTGGTGCTTCGTCGATAGCAGGTGTCAGGCCTTTTATTACCAGTTCGCTGGCAATTGCTGCTTTTAACTGCTCATCTATCGAAGTGTTGTACTGGGGTGTTTCGCCATTCAACTGTAGGTTGGCCCCTGCTTCGTAAAAACCAAACGTACGGTATGGCTGAAAACTAACGGTCCGGTCGAAGTCGCTTTGTACGTTGAGCATCGCAAAGCCACAGCCTGTTAGTCCTGCCAACGCGGCAACAAAGGCCAGCATTAGACCACGGTAGAGAATAAAAGAGTGTAGACGCATATAGCTTTGAACAGGTTTTGGGTTTTGTGTTCACAAGCTATACGAGAGACAAGGTTTGTCAGATTAAACTTAGAGCAAACTCCTGCAGTATTACCAATCCTGCGCTTGCGCCTGACGACGCTTCGTCCGCCGGTAAGATTTTAGCACAGCTTCCTTATTCTCTACCCAAATACTCAGCTCCTCCGACATACTTTTAGTTGCTGTTGTACCTGGCGGAACAGTTTTATTTTCTGGTGCTGCATAATAAGCAACAGCCTGTTCTGGTGAGTTGGCAGGGAAAATGGCAGCGGCTTCAGGTTGACTTACATTTTGCAAGGAAGCCATGACTGGTAAAGCAGTATCTTGTGCTGAAGCCTGAAATCCTGAAAGACTAAAGCCTAACATACCTGTTACAAGAAGAATCACTTTCATGGTAGCGTAGTTTGCCACACAATGCCTTGTAAAAGCACTGTGTAGGTTTGGTCAGAATAAGGTTAGAGTTTGGCAACGACAGAATTAGCTATGACCAGGAGTTCCTGGTGCAGGAGTTACAGAAAGTCAGAACCAATATTGTTTTACCTGCAGCGAAATGGCTGCAATGCTTTATTAAGGGAGTTTTCAGTAAGTGTGGTTAGATGCGCAAAAGGGCAGGTTTGTAAAATACATGTCTGCTTGTCCTGATAAATACAATTTAAATACCAATTTAAGGATGGGCCGGAATTAGCTAACCTGGTATAGAGGGCGCTGCAATATTTATCTGCATCAGCTTTTATCACTATTCACAATAAAATAGTAGGATTAACTGTATTTTGTTGTATTTATTTAATATAGTGTAATGTTGATATATTTGTACATCAAAAGAATAAAAGGCTTTAAGTAGGGGTAAGTCCAGTTCTGCAGGTTCCGGGAGTGGTGCATATTGGCTCTGTTATTCCCATTATGGGAAGTTGGGTAGCTTTTTATACTTTTGAACGACTGCTTCAATAGCAAATGCTGCCTCCAGGTAAATGAAACATTTAACTAAATTTTATAAGGCTGGCGTTGCTGTGAGTTTTAAGCAAACTCAACTTACGTAATCGTAATAATTTCAAAATACTTTGGGTGCGGGAGGAGATGGGATGTGTGAACTGAAAAGTTTACTGGTAGAAACTGCAACACTTGTTCTGTGAGGGTGCTGCAGCAAAGCTTTATAACGCTTGCATCCGGAGCAAAAAGGGATAAACCAGCAGCTAAAAGCAAACAAGGCTGCCTTTGCGGGGCAGCCTTGTTTCAGATACATAAATACTTTACCTGGTCTTTAAACAGCAGTTATCTCTTTATGCTCTTCGTTATAGGCTTCTATAGGGGCGCAGGAGCAAACCAGGTTACGATCGCCATAAGCACTGTCGATGCGGCTAACAGTTGGCCAGAACTTATAATGACGCGCATGCTCGTAAGGGTAAACTGCTTTTTCGCGGCTGTAGGGTCTGTCCCAGTTTTCGGCAAGAACAACCTGAGCCGTGTGCGGTGCATTTTTAAGTACGTTGTTTTTCTGATCGGCTTTACCCGCTTCTATTTCATTGATTTCTTCTCTAATAGAAATCATGGCATCGCAGAAACGATCCAGTTCCTCCTGTGCCTCCGATTCCGTTGGCTCTACCATGAGTGTACCAGCTACCGGGAAAGAAACAGTTGGTGCATGGAAACCATAGTCCATGAGGCGTTTGGCAATGTCTTCTACCTCCACGCCAAACTTTTTAAAGCCACGGCAATCCAGAATCATTTCGTGGGCGCAACGACCTTTGCTGCCAACATACAGCACCGGATAGTGTTTTTCCAGGCGTGCTTTAATGTAGTTCGCATTCAGGATTGCAAACTTGGTTGCCTCAGTCAGTCCTTCGCCTCCCATCATCGAAATGTATGCATAGGATATTGGTAAAATACTGGCAGAACCCCAAGGAGCAGCCGATACTGCATTAATAGCTGTTTCTTCACCAATTTTAACAACAGCATGGCCAGGCAGGAAAGGAGCCAGATCTTTTACCACACCAATAGGCCCAACACCCGGACCACCACCACCGTGAGGAATGCAGAACGTTTTGTGCAGGTTCAGGTGGCAAACATCAGCACCAATGGTAGCCGGAGAGGTCAGGCCAACCTGTGCGTTCATGTTGGCTCCGTCCATATACACACGGCCACCGTTCTCATGAATAGTATTACAAATCTCAATAATGCTTTCCTCATACACCCCGTGTGTAGAAGGGTACGTCACCATCAGGCACGAAAGATCGTTTTTGTGCTGCTCTGCCTTTGCGTGCAGGTCGGCTACATCAATGTTTCCTTTTTCGTCGCACTTCACAATAACTACTTTCATGCCGGCCATAACCGCAGATGCCGGGTTGGTACCATGAGCCGAAGAAGGAATAAGCGCGATGTTTCGATGATGATCGCCACGCGACTCGTGGTAAGCACGAATAACCATCAGGCCGGCATATTCACCTTGCGCACCGGAGTTTGGCTGCAGCGACACGGCATCAAAACCGGTTACTTCGCAAAGCCAGCTTTCCAGGTCTTCAAAAATTTGTTTATAGCCTTGTACCTGGTCGGCAGGAGCAAAGGGGTGCAGCTGCCCGATCTCTGGCCAGGTTACCGGAATCATTTCGGCGGTGGCGTTTAGTTTCATAGTGCAGGAGCCAAGCGGAATCATGCCGTGCGCCAGCGAGAAGTCTTTGTTCTCGAGGTGCTTCATATAACGCAGAATCTCACTTTCTGAGTGGTGCTTGTTAAAGACCTCCTGCTTTAAATACTCGCTTTTTCTGATGAAGCCTTCTGGCCAGGTAATTTCTGTTTCGGCAGGTAGTTCGTCTAGTGTTAATACCTCTGCTGATTTTCCGGCTACCTTTGCAAAAACAGCTAAAATATCTTTCACATCTTGCAGATCGGTGTTCTCGTTCAGCGAGATGGTGATGTGCGTATCGTTAACAAAGCGGAAGTTAATGCCTGCTGCCTCAGCCTCGGTGCGTATGGCTGCTTGTAATTCGGCACTTTCTACGGCTATTTTAAGTGTATCGAAGTACTGCTCGTTCAGCTGCTCAAAGCCTAAAGTTCTAAGGCCGCTTTCCAGTTGCTGTGCCAGCGCATGCGTGTTCAGGCCAATGTACTTCAGGCGGCGTGGCCCGTGGTACACGGCATACATACCGGCAATAACTGCCAGCAGTACCTGTGCCGTACAAATATTTGAAGTTGCTTTCTCACGACGAATGTGTTGCTCACGTGTTTGAAGCGCCATGCGGTACGCCTTGTTGCCCTGTGCATCTAAAGAAGCTCCGATTATACGGCCCGGAATAACACGTTTAAAGGCATCTTTGGTAGCAAAATAACCTGCATGAGGACCTCCATAACCCATAGGCACGCCAAAACGTTGTGTTGTGCCCACTACTACATCGGCACCCATTTCGCCCGGAGGCGTGAGTAAGGTTAGCGAAAGCAAATCGGCAGCAACAGCCACCAAAATGTCCTGTGCATGGGCAGTAGCTATAAAAGAAGTGTAGTCGAAAATCTCACCGTCGGCAGCCGGGTATTGCACAATGGCACCAAACAGCGACGCATCTTCAAGGTTCGCCTGTCGGTGATCGCCTATTTCAAGCTCAATGCCAAGTGGCGTTGCCCGCGAAATAAGTACATCAATTGTCTGTGGCAGGCAAAGCTCCGATACAAAGAAGCGGGTAGCGTTTTTGCGGGCACCTTTGCGCTGCGCGTAGAACATGCCCATGGCCTCGGCTGCGGCAGTTCCCTCATCAAGCAAAGAGGCATTGGCTATTTCCATGCCGGTGAGTTCCATTACCATGGTCTGGTAATTGATCAGCGCCTCCAGGCGGCCCTGCGCAATTTCTGCCTGGTAAGGAGTGTAAGCCGTGTACCAGCCTGGGTTCTCCATAATGTTACGCAGAATAACAGGTGGCATTATGGTGTCGTTGTATCCTAAGCCGATGTAAGACTTAAATACTTTATTTTGTTTGGCTATAGCTCCGAACTTTTTCAGGAAATCTTTTTCGGAGAGGCCTCTGGGTAGGTTCAAAGGTTTTTTCAGGCGAATGGCCGCCGGTACTGTCTCGTCAATTAGCTGATCCAGCGAAGATACCCCTATCGTGTTTAGCATGTCCAGCATCTGTTCCTTATCAGGCCCATTATGACGCTCCTTAAACACATCAGCAGGTTTAGTTTTGAATATCATGTGTACGAAATATAGATTGGGAATGTGGGTTTAGTTAAAAGGCGTTACAGCTAATATACTCTTTTTATTGTTTACACAAAAGTAACAGTAATTGTGTATTATACAGAAACACACAGCTGAAATAGTTCTGATGCCACGTATACAGAGCTATTGGCTGCTATACTTTGTTAATCAGGTAAAAAGGCTGCCCCTTTGCCCGATGCTGCTGCCTTTTAACACCTGGAGAGACATAAAAATTCAAGTTTAATCGCCCATGCTGAAACTGAAGATTGGAATTATAAAAGAAGGGAAAACTCCCCTGGATAAAAGGGTGCCACTCACGCCAAAAAAATGCGTGGAACTGATGGCTGCCTTTCCGGGGGCGCAGGTGGTGGTGCAGCCTAGCGAAAAGCGCTGCTTCTCCGATGCCGAGTACCAGGAGCTGGATATTCCGTTGCAGCAGAACCTGCAGGATTGCGACATACTGATGGGCGTGAAGGAGGTGCCAGTGGAACAGCTGATTCCGGACAAAACCTATTTCTTCTTCTCTCACACTATTAAGGAGCAGCCACAAAACGCGAAGCTGCTCCGGTCCATCCTTCAGAAAAACATTACGCTTATAGATTATGAAACCCTTACCAATGCACACGGGCAACGGCTGGTGGCATTTGGGCGGTATGCTGGTATAGTAGGAGCCTATAACGGAATCAGAACGTACGGGCTAAAATGGAAGCTCTTTAATTTAAAGCCAGCTTACCTTTGCCGGGAGATGGAGGATATGCAGGAAGAGTATTTTAAGGTAAAGCTCCCTCCTATTAAAATAGCCGTTACAGGAGGCGGCAGGGTTGCAGGAGGAGCCATGGAAGTACTGGATAAAATGCGGATTAAAAAGGTCAGCGTATTCGATTACCTGTACAAACAATTTAGAGAGCCGGTGTACGCCCAACTGCACTCAGGAGACTATAATAACAGGCCTGATGTGGAGGTGTGGGACTCTCCCGATTTTTACCAGCACCCGCAGCTTTACAAATCTACCTTCCGGAAATTTACGCGTGTAACCGACCTGCTGCTGGCCTGTGCTTACTGGGATCCACGTGCACCAAAACTCTTTACAGAACAAGAAATACGTGCAGCCGATTTCAAGATCAATACCATTGCCGATATTACCTGCGATATTAACGGTTCTATTCTGTGTACAAAACGCTCCGCTACTATAGATGCCCCTGCCTACGATTATAACCCGACAACAGAACTACTAGAATCAGCTTATAGTAAAGAAACAAATATAACCGTCATGGCTGTAGATAACCTGCCGTGCGAGCTTCCCCGCAATGCCTCCCGCGACTTCAGCCGTCAACTACTCGACCGGGTCTTTCCGCATCTGTTCACAGGCGATAAAGAAGGAGTTCTGCAACGAGGTACCATAGCAACAGCAGGCAAGCTAACAGAGCGGTATTTATATATGGAAGATTATGTAGAGCAGACAAGCACTTAAAAGCTGCCTGCAGCGGGGTAGTAACTTATAGCTCTCTTTTGAAAAAAGTGAAACAACAGCGTTATGAAGCGAACGGATATATTGAAGGAAGAGAGAGAATAATGGTAGTTTAAATTATTCGAATGAAAAAGGCCTTCTGAAGGCAAAAGTGACACTAGCAATTCAAGGGTAAACTTGTGACCACCTGAGTGCAACAGCAACCACATGAGCAGGTAAGAGGAGAGTATGAGCAGCAAGCCTAAACTAAGGAAGGAAAACAACATCTCAGCCACCTTAGTACATGCAAGGAGATACGTTTGATGTCCTCCTTCTATCCAAGGTAACTATTGCTGCCCCAAATTAAAAACAATGCTGGCTCCATCTTGTGCTGGTCTTGTGCTGGCGCGAGCGTCCTCGCTCGTGTCTACTATTCCGCGGCCTCTAACCGCTTTAAAGATCTTTGGATGAGGTACCTCAACATATAAATAAAATTGGAGCAGCCGATAAAGCATCCCAAAGGCCCATCCAAGGGAAAAGCAGACGACCTGACCCTTGACTGAAAAAGAGCAAAAACCCTTCCGGAGGCTGATTTCATTGGAAAGATTGGAGACAGCCGGTTTTATGTAATGCCTTACCAGGCGTTGCCTGAGGAAAAACTATTACGCTTCTGGAACCAACTGTGCTCTGGCCGCTGTTACCCCTCCGCCTGCGAGGCAAAAAGAATCCTTCTGATTTAGAGGGCCTTGGGAAATACTTCCGGTAATCGCAGTCCCGGCGCTTGGAAAACGGGAAAGGTTTGCTACTTTTGCATCCCCATCCGGCAGGGACGGGGGATCGGCCGAGGGGCCGGGAAGGAGTTGAAAAAAAAGTTTGCCTCGGTGCTTGCGGATTTCGGAAAGGTTCTTACCTTTGCATCCCGTTTGAGAGACAAGGCGGATCGGCGGGCCAGGCAGTGGCCGCCGGGGAGGGGAGAGGAAAAGAGATTGAAAATATTTCTCCTTTTTCTTTTGCAACTTCCGAAAAGCTTCTTACCTTTGCACCCGCTTCTAAAGGGAAGCGATTCTGAAAGCCGCCGTAACAGGGGCCGGCAGGGTGAAGGAGGGAGGAAAAAAAAGAAAAAAAATATTCCCTCGATCGCTTGCAGAGAGAGAAAAGCTTCTTACCTTTGCAACCCGCTCCGGAAGGGAGGGGAAAGAGAGAGCAGATTACGAGTACAAGCCGTTGAGGCATAGCCGCTAAGG
>NZ_VRTY01000057.1 GCF_008017455.1 Pontibacter qinzhouensis
TCTCCCCGAATATCTTGATGCCCACATCCTGGCGCACCCCCGAGATTAATTCATTTGACCGGAGTTGGATTGGCTGCGATACCCCGAAGGTGACCCCTGGGATGGTTTCCAAAGCTTCCGTCATTTTCTCGGCCAGCTCCTCCCGCGTGCCGGCACTGGTCCATTCGTCCTTGTCTTTCAAGATAATGGTGACATCGGCAGATTCCATGGGCATCGGGTCCGTAGGAATCTCGGCGGCCCCGATTTTGCTGATTACCTCCTTCACCTCCGGAAACTTCTCCTTTAGTATCTTGGAGGCAAGCGACACTTTCTCTATTGTTTCCGAAAGGGAGCTACCGGTCAGAAGCCTTGTCTCCAAGGCAAAGTCACCCTCTTCCAGGGTAGGGATAAACTCACTGCCCATGCGGGAGAAGACCACCAGGCTAAGGCCGAAAAGTACCATAGCCGAGCCAATGACCAACGCCTTGAATTTCAAAGCACCCCTGATGACCGGGTTGTACATGCGTTGGAAGAAGTCCATCATCCGGTCTGAGATATTCCGCTTGTGGGTGGTGTTCTTGCTCAGCAGCAGGGCGGACATCATGGGCACGTAGGTAAGAGAGAGCAGGAAAGCGCCCAGGATGGCGAAAGAAACAGTCAGTGCCATCGGGCGGAACATCTTGCCTTCTATGCCCACCAAAACGAGTATGGGCAGGTACACAATCAAGATGATGATTTCCCCGAAGGCGGCGGATGTCCTGATTTTGCGGGCTGAATCGTACACCTCCTCGTTCATCTGCGCCTGGGTCAGGCGGCCACCGCCCCGAAATACCAGATGGTGCATGGTCGCCTCCACAATGATAACCGCCCCGTCCACGATGAGGCCGAAGTCAATGGCCCCCAGGCTCATCAGGTTACCGGAAACGCCGGACAGGTTCATCATGATGATGGCAAAGAGCATGGCCAGCGGAATGACAGAGGCCACCACTAGTCCAGCCCGGAGGTTACCCAGGAAAAGCACCAAAACGAAAATCACAATCAGTGCCCCCTCAATTAGGTTCCGGGTGACGGTGTCCATGGTCCGATCTATCAGCTCACTCCGGTCCAGGAAGGCCTCAATTTCCACACCTTCGGGCAGTGTTTTCCGTATCTGCTCCATGCGCGCTTTCACACGCCCCACTACCTGGTTGGTGTTCTCACCTTTGAGCAGCATCACGATGCCGCCTACCGCTTCCCCTTTTATATTGGTGAGCGCACCGTAGCGGTTGGCGCTGCCGAAGCGGACCTGGCCAATGTCGCCGATGAGCACCGGCGTACCGTTGGATGTGCTTTTGACCACTACCTTTTCAATCTCGCCCAGGCTCTCTAGCAAGCCCTCGCTCCGGACGAAGTAAGCATTGGGCTTTTTGTCGATGTAGGCTCCCCCGGTGTTCCCGTTATTTCGCTCCAGGGCCTCCAGCACATCGGTGATGCTCAGGCTGTGGGCCTTTAACCTATCGGGGTCAAGGGCTACTTCGTACTGTTTCAGGAATCCGCCGAAGCTGTTTACCTCCGCCACGCCGGGCGTGCCGAGCAGTTGCCGCCGCACCATCCAGTCCTGGATGGTGCGCAGCTCCATGGCGGGATGTTTTTTCTCATAGCCTGGCTCTGGGTGCACCACGTACTGGTAAATCTCCCCGAGGCCCGTAGAGATAGGAGCCATCTCCGGTCTTCCCACCCCCGGCGGAATTTGGCCGCTGGCCTCCACCAGCCGCTCGCTTACCTGTTGGCGCGCCCAATAGATATCGACGTTCTCTTTGAAAACGACAGTCACCACCGAGAGGCCGAAACGGGAGATGGAACGGACCTCGTCCACCTCAGAGATGGTGGCCATGGTCTGCTCCACGGGGTAACTGATAAGCCGCTCTACCTCCTGCGCCGCCAGCGAGGGGCTGGTGGTGATGACCTGCACCTGGTTGTTGGTGATGTCGGGCACGGCATCGATGGGCAGTTGCGTAAGGGAATAGACACCCCAGACAATTAGCGATAAGGTGAAAATCCCAACGATGAGCTTGTTGTAAATTGAAAAATGGATAATGCGGTCAAGCATAAGAAAAGGCTTTAAATCAAAATTCCGGAATTCTCCTGCCAGCCGAAACCGATACCTGTAAACAGCCAGTATGCTGAATGCAGGCATAGATAGAGCCGTAAAGCTTCCTTAGCGGAACTTCACAGAGCAGGCAAAACAAATTTGATTTAAAGCCTTGGCGGTTGCCAGATAGAAAAAGAGGGGGTGGTTACACCGGCTACCCGATGAACCGGTGCCGGGGTGATTACCTTAACAGCTGGGAGGCTTGTTTTCTGTGTAACAGTCTGCAACGCGAAACCGGCGCAGCAATTACAGATACACAGTGGGGAACATAAATCCGCAGCCGGGGAATGGTCTTCCGAATCAGTGTTTGAGTTGATGTCGGTTTGTGCAAGCGTATCTACCCTTGGTGCTGCATCAGCACAGGGAACACATGATACCACTATCATGAAAATGCCCATAAGAATAGCAAACCATTTCATCAGCTGCAAATTAATAAAAATTAATTGCAATTGGATTGCAATTTTAGGTAATCCTATAAAAGTAATGATGCATGTAGTGAATTTAGTAAATCATGAAACTAAAAAGGCTTAATTTAGGCTGAAACAACTGTTTTTCTAGTCGTTATTCAGCTTGAATTTATTTTATAGCGAGTCAGCCATAAAGTCTATTGACCTGCAATAGCTACTTCTCCTTTTTTAAAGGAGAAGTAGCATTGATATATTCCTCTATGTTCGTATAGCCGTCCCCATCAAGATCTGCAGAAGCGTCAGCAGAATCATTGGGATTCAGATTATATTTTATTTCCCAAGCATCCGGCATACCATCCTGATCGGCATCCGGCAAAGGCTTGGCGGGTGGATAAGAAGTAAAGCCGCCTCCCGGCCATTCGGCAGGTGTGTTTGGAACTGTCCCTTTTCCCTCCTTAACTGTATTTGCAACAAATTCAGTTATATTGTCCCGGACAGGCAGATGAGTACCACCTGCATCCAATATAGTCATGTAAGCTTCTTCAGGGGAATCGGTTTTAACAGGAAAAGCTTCAAAGGGTTCGGGCATGAGTGTTTCCGGCAGCACTTTCAGGTCGGCAGAACTTCCATCGGGCATGATATTATTTTTCGCAAAAAAATTAGCATAAACGGATTCACTTTGAAACCCCCATTTCCAGGCCTTCAGCTTCTGAGAGTCCGGCCCTTCCTGCTGTACGTTGCCAATGTAGTTCAGCCTTATATAATCGTTGGGACTTCCGTAGCCGGCGCCGCCGTAGTTGTAGAGGATGTTGTTGCGGTAATCGAGCGAGAGCATTTCTGCGCGCATGTTGCGGCGCTCACCATGTGCTATCAGGTTGTGATGAAAAGAAATATAACCCCATCCATTTGCAGCTGCCGACATGGAGTGATTTCCTTTTTCGTGCGTGGACTTACGCGGCGCTCCATAAATGTACGACCACTGCACCGTCGAAGCCACACGCTTTTCCGCTCCGTAAATATTAAAAATCTGGTCATTGGCAAAGGCTGCTTCGCAATGGTCCACCACCACGTTCATCGCCCGTATGTCAAGGCCGTGTGTCTGGTCGCCGAGCACCCGCTGCAGTTTTCCGGGGCCTTTGGTTTCACCAACCCGGATGCGCAGGTACCGCAGCACCACATCGTGCGCCCGCACATCTATTCCCCAGTTTTTTAGCTGAATGCCGGCACCTGGCGCTGTGTTTCCGGCGACTGTCAGGTAAGGATGCATGATGGTGAGCGGGGCCTTTAGTTCGATAGTACCGGTAACGGCAAACACGATGATGCGGGGTCCCTCTGCTTCTATGGCTTCGCGCAGGCTGCCGGCAATTGGCTTCTCTTTCGGAATCATCGGGTAGCCCGGCAGCTTTGGTCGCGCCTGTTCCGGATGCTCTTGCCCCAGTGCGTCCACATAGGGTATCCAGTTACCTTTCCCCAGTGTCTTGGCAAATTCGCTTGGCTGCCCGTATAAGCCTTCTTCCCGGCCGGGCCTGTCTTCAGGAAGGTAATCTTCCAAGGTGGTCACAACAAACACTTTGCCGCCTCTGCCTCCGGGGGTGTAGCAGCCATAGCCTTCTGCACCCGGAAATGCGGGTATGTGCTTTTCCTGCATGGATCTGATAGGCTGTTCCGGCTCCAGGGTGAGCTGTATGTAAACAGTTCCGTTGGTTGAGCCGCTGTAATCGCTGACGGTAAGTACTATTCCTTCCGGAAGCAAATATTTTTTAATTTTAGGATGGTTGAAAGGAAGTTCTTTTGCGCCATAAGGTGCCAGTGCCTTAACAACCTGCGAGATGTTTTCAAAAAGCGGCTGCTTCATGGATTCATCCAGGTAAGGAAAG
This sequence comes from Pontibacter qinzhouensis, assembly GCF_008017455.1. Classification (GTDB taxonomy): domain Bacteria; phylum Bacteroidota; class Bacteroidia; order Cytophagales; family Hymenobacteraceae; genus Pontibacter; species Pontibacter qinzhouensis. The sequence goes on from NZ_VRTY01000057.1 coordinate 4,395, forward strand.
ATTGATTTGCCCTTCTTCGATGCTGCCAGCGCCTCCACACGCCCATGCTGCATGTCGAACCGCAAGGGCCTGCCGATGTGGATTTTGATGACGGGCCGGGTCAAGTCAAAAACGTAATATTCCACCTCGTAGGCCAGTTGCCCAAAAACAGGAAGGCCGGGCCAGGTGGCGTTCCGCTGTGCAGTGTAAAGGAGCGGGTACTTTTCAGTGCCCTGCGCCAGCCTGAGCTCTTTCGGGAAAATGGTGTCTTTGAGCAACAACGGGTTTCCTTGCCACGGCTCCTGCACCTGGAGCAGCTGGGCAAGCAGCGGAAATTCTTTAATTAGAGGCACCACAGCAGCAGCCGCTTGAGGAAACTTGTGCTCCAGCTTTTCCTGTCGTACCTGGGCCGCTGAGCCTCCAGCTATCATCAGAAACAGAATAATTAAAAAGAATAATGCAGGTCTTTTGCTCATGGCTTTTCCGGGAGCTGCTGTTTCAGTGTATACTCAGTGGATTTGAACAAGCCAAATGTAATGGTTGCATAGAAACTGAACACGCAGTTGTATTTAAATAAAAGTGATTGGGGTGTACGACAAAGTACACTAAATTATATGGAATCTTGCCTTACTGGTTCAGAAGCAATTATTCAAATGAAAATAGCCTTCCAAAGCCATTTTACTGTTTCGGAGGCTGTTACCAAATGAACGTATAGGAACCGGTATAGAAGAAAATTGTGCGCTTTGTCCTACACCCAAGTGATTGTTATCAATAATACCTGAAGCGCTGCATTTACAGCTATTTTAATTTCTTTTGCATTAGATTCTATTCTTCTTCACGTTCAAAGATGTTCTCTAAGATGGTTCTATATGAATTTATTTGGTTACGTATAAAAGAGTTAAAAAAGCCATGGATATAGTAGAGCAACTAGATAGCTTACTTCCGCTCTCTTATCGCTTCTCCATTTCCCGGATAGAGAAGAATGAGGAGTTGGAGCAGGTGCATATTTACCTGGAGGTTTCCAAAGCCTATCGTCCTTTCCCTCACCATTCCCTCCACAGCTACTACGAGCGCAGTTGGGAACACTTGCGGCTCTTCCAGTACCGGAGCTTCCTGCACTGCCGGCTACCGGTCTTCCTTGACAGGGAAAGCGGCAAGACAACAGCCATGGAGGCGGGCTTCTCCCGGGAGCATTCCCGTTTCACCCTGCTCTACGAACAGCGCGTGCTGGAGCTTATGCAGCTACACTGCTGCTTTACGAGCGTGGCCGCGCAACTGGGTATTTACCCGCAGCGCGTGGAGAGTAGCTACCATCACTACACCACAGAGGCCTACCTGAACCACACCACTGCCGTATGCGAGCGGGTAGGCCTTGACGAAACCTCCACCCGCAAAGGCCACGACTACATCACCATCTTCACTGACATGGACGCCCAGCAGGTGATTGCCATCGAGGATGGCAGAAGCAGCGATGCGATAGGGGCCTTTTTCGCCTCACATGCGAACCCGGCAGCCATCCGGGAATTGTCCATGGACATGTCCCCTGCTTTCATCAATGGCGCACAAGAGCACTTGCCATGGGCCGGCATCACCTTTGACAAGTGGCATGTCTTCAAGCTCTTTGAGCGCCACCTCAAGAAACTTGATGCCAAACTCGGCACTTACAGAGAGCTGCTCTTCGAGTACCTGCAAGACTTCTACAATCAGCACCAGCCAAATGAAGCGATGGCCCAACTCATCTTCATGGCTGACTGGATTGAGGAGGCCGCTGGCAAGAACGCCCTCTCCAAGTCAATCCGCCAGCATGCACAGGGCCTGGTGAATCATGTTGTAACCAAGCTGACAAACGGCTTGCTGGAAGGTATTAATTCAAAGATACAGGCGATCAAAAGAATCGCCAGGGGATTCCGCTATACCGACAACTTCAAAAAGTTAATCCTCTTCGCTTTTGGGAAAATCACAGTTGACCAAGTAAATTCATAAAGAACCTACCTGATATATATCCGCTACCTTTTTTGAAAATTGCCTTTACCAGGTAGGTAATAGTACATCATAGACTGGCTTCTGCGAGAAATCCAACTACTTCACCAGTACTTTAGCACTACCTTGCCTACCATCCGAAGCATAGCGAACAATGTACAGGCCAGGCTTCAGGTTACGAAATGAAACAGTTTTAGAAGTTGCCTCTCCTACTATCACTGCACCGGTTTCGCTAAACACTGAAACAAAAGTTTTTGAACCAGTAATATAAAGCGTCTTCTCCTTGTAGTCAATCAGTTTGTTTCCGATGTCCTTTTTTACAGAAGTTACGTTTGCAACGACAAGAGAACCAGTGCCTTCGAGAACGGAAGGGTGTGTAGTGGCAGTGTAAGTACCAGGTGCAATGGCTGTACCATTCAGCATGAAAGCATTTACACGAACTGTTGTATTCAGCACTGCTTTGCCGTTGCCGCTGGTGTTGAGTTTCAGGTGGTCGCCTACACTTTTCTCATGGCTGAGGAGCACCTTGTTGTTTAAGCCTACCTCTATCAGACCTGCACCGAACGCTTGGGCAGTAGTACCTTCCATACGAACCACACCATCTGCATGCGCAGGGGCATTGGTTACATCCCAGATGCCGGTGAAACTGCTGTTGTCTCCCCCAAGAACGAGTGTGGCTACTTCAGTACCGTTTCTGGAATTCCGGGCCGTAATTTTGCCGTTTCCACTGATGTTACCGATTAATACCATTGCGTTTCCTGCACTATTGCCACTGTTCATTTCCATACGCACATCACCTGACACTTCTATAGGGGCATCCAGCGTAAATCCTGTGCCACTGGTGGCATAGCTCATTCGGGAGCCCTCCTCCATCCGAATAACACCTGTTGCTCTGTGAGCTCCTCTCAAGCGAACGTTTCCGGTGCTGCTCAGTACAATATCAGCAGGGAAAACAAAGTTTGTAGTCTCTATCTCTCTGGCAACCATAACCGTTTCGCCTGCCTCAGGCAGTAGCTGTGGCGAGAAGTGTGCAGGATTATCCCAGTTCCCGTTTGTTCCGCCTATAAAGTTAAAGCTGCTTGGGCGACCTACAATAACCTTACCGGTACCACCAATTAAGCCTGCATGGGTGGTTGCGGAATATTCACCCAGAGACTGCATGGTACCATCAATATAAAACTCACTTAGCGTTACATCTGCATTGAGTACAAGCGTTGAGCCTGTTACCACTCTCAGAGCTGCCGTAGGCTGCAATGCGCCACCGTTTCCGATAACAAGTGTGGCTCCACTGTTTACTGTTACATCACCCTTACCAATGGCACTGGCTACGTTTACTTCCAGTGTGCCAGCCGTTACGTTCCAGTTTCCTGAGTAGTCACTGTTGTTGGCAGCCAGCACTACGCGTCCGCTACCTTCTTTCGTGAATATGTGCACTCCGCTTAATGCTGCATTCAGGGTAAGCGTACCTGTTCCATTCATTTTATTTGCTTCTTTGGTAGCTATTTTACCTCCCAGGGTTACATTGCCGGCAGTAGTGAGTTCGGCCCCGGCCATGGAGAGGTAAGTAGCGGTGCTGTTATCTGTCACGTTTAGTTTGGCTCCGTTCTGCAGGTGCAGGTCGGCCAGGAAAGAACCGCCGGTTGCCAACACTTCATGCTGCCCGTTCACAGTTGCAGATTCTCCAACAGCAGGCACATCGCCCGGATTCCAGTTTCCGGCCACTAACCATCCTTTCGTATTGCCGCTGCCTGTCCAGTTAAAATTCCGGACAGCTGGTGCCTCTGCGGTTGGGTGCCATCCGTCAGAACCTCCCATTACATTCTGGATAGTAAAGGTAGCTGCTTCTGCTTCTGTCAGTGCCCGGAGGCCAGCCCAGTTGGCACGGTGGCTCATATCAGCACCTGGTCCGGTGTTGTTGTACTCGTAGAGGTGCAGGTCCGGACTGGTATCGGAATAGTCCATCCCCCACTTATCGCCCCAGCCTTCCGGATGTATTTTTTCCGTCATATGCGAATTAAGAATTGCTACTTTAGGATATTCATGCCACGGACGGCCGATTCTTACAAGGTTTCCGTCATCTCCGGCGCGTGGGCTGTTGGTAGCGTATGTAAAGCGGCTGTTGTTAAATACATAACCATATGGTTGGGATCGCGGTGTGGAGGGAGCTGTAATCCAGCCACCACCCCAGCTGCGGATTTCGCAGTTTTCGAACCAGGCAATGCCTCCGCCATAGATGTAGTCGGTACGGCCCAGCACAATGCAGTTCTCGAAATAGCTGCGCTTGCCGGCATCCCATAAGTAAATAGTATCCTGGTAACCCAGAAAATTACAGTTCAGGAATACATTTTTGTCGGATTTAACTGTGATAGCCAGCGCCTGTCCAACCGGACCTGCCGTATTCTGGAAGGTAAGGTTTTCGGCCCGGAAGCCATCGCCCTGCAGGGTGATGGTTGATGAAGTCCGGATATTCTCGCCTGTCCATTTGGCAGCATCGGCAACTGGGCATTTATTACCTGAGCCCGGGCTGTTACAATCGTAAATATGGTAACTGATAATGGTTTCGTCACGGCTTTCCCCGATGAAAGTTACATTCTTCTTATCACCTGGGACGATCAGCTTTTCGGTATTGTAGAGGCCGCGCTTGATGTAGATGACCGTGCGCCTGTCGCTGTTGGAAGGCACCGCATCGATAGCGTCCTGTATCTTATTAAAATTGCCGCTGCCATCAAGAGCCACAACCATGTCGGCATTGAACGGATTCTGAGCCCTTGCTGAAAAAATAATCAGGAAGATGAACAGCAGCATTAAAATCTTCGGTAAAGGTTTAGCCATTTTCAAAAGCATTAAAAGGTTAATTAAAGAAGCAAAATCATATTTTAGTGATTCACAAATGCTTGTATTTTTTAATATTATTCTATCACGGAAGCAGAAGCCTGCAGGTCAACCTCTGCTTCCGTAACAGCATATTCGTGACTTAATTTGCTAGCAGCGTATAGGTTTTGCCTTTCCGCGTTCCCAAATCGAGTAAAATCGTTTGCGGCAGCTCGACATTTGCTGCGGTTGCCTTTGGCGAAATCTGCGGCTCTTTAATATGGGATACCTGGTAAAATGTATTCGGATTCTCCCCTGCTGCTTTTTGCAGCTTACCCTTGCCCTGCATTACCAGGCTATCCGCCACTCTTATCCGGCAGTTGCCGCCCAGCTTTGAATGTATCGCCAGTTGCTTCACTTTTCCGTTCTCCCAGCGCATGTCTACTACAAAGCCCCCGCGTGCGACCAAACCTTTTACCTCACCGGAGGACCATCTGTCGGGCAGGGCGGGCAGCAGGTGCAGCGTGCCGTCGTGGCTTTGCAGAAGCATTTCGGCAATACCGGAAGTACAGCCAAAGTTGCCATCTATCTGGAAAGGCGGATGCGCATCGAAGAGGTTCGGGTAAGTACCGCCACTCTGGCCTGTTGCCTCATAACCGGCTGGCGATAGCTGGTCTTCAATGAGTTTATAGGCACGGTTGCCATCTAAAAGCCTGGCCCACAGGTTCACTTTCCAGCCCATCGACCAGCCTGTAGATTTGTCGCCACGGTAAACGAGGGAGTTTTTGGCTGCATTGAACAGCTGTGGGTGGCTGTAAGGCGACACCTGGTTGCTCGGGTAAAGCCCGTACAGGTGCGACACGTGACGGTGTTTATCGTTGGTGCGGTCCCAGTCGTGCATCCACTCCTGCAACTGCCCGTGCTGGCCTATTTGCATAGGCGGCAGGCGGTCACGAATGGCTTTCAGGGAATCAGCGAAGGCTATGTCTGTGCCCAGTATTTCAGCTGCCCGGATAGTGTTGCTGAATACATCAAACACTAATTGGTTATCCATGGTGGTGCCAGCGGCAATAGATACGCCGCTCTGATGCCCGTTTTCAGGCGACATAGACGGCGTTACCACCAGCCATTTATTCACCGGATCTTCCTGCAGCACATCGGCATAGAACAAGGCTTTACCTTTCAGGATGGGGTAGTACTCCTGCAGGAACTTTTTATCGCCGGTGTAGAGGTAATGCTGCCACAGGTGCTGCGTAAGCCAGGCGCCGCCCATCGGCCACAGCCCGTAAAAAGCGCCGTCGATGGGTCCGGACATGCGCCAGATGTCGGTGTTGTGGTGCATGTTCCAGCCACGGGCCCCGTACATGTTTTTTGCACTTTCTTTACCGGTTTCTGCCAGGTCTTTGAGCATGGCGAACAGTGGCTCGTGCATCTCGGGCAGGTTTGTTACCTCGGCCGGCCAGTAGTTCATTTCGGTATTGATATTCACGGTGTACTTGCTGTCCCAGGGGGGCGACACTCTATCGTTCCAGATGCCCTGCAGGTTGGCCGGCTGCGTGCCCGGCTGGGAACTGGAGATGAGCAGGTAGCGCCCGAACTGGAAGTACAGCGACACGAGCTGCGGGTCGTTGCCTCCGGCGAATTGCTCCACACGCGCATCGGTAGGCTTATTTGCCGCGTCTGTTTTACCTAAGTCAAGTGACACCCGGTCGAAATATTTCCGGTAGGTTTTGATGTGCTCCTCCCGGGCTTTGCTGTACTTCTTTTTGGTCGCAGCTGCCAGAAAACCGGCTGCCCTGGAAGCTTCATCACCGCTCAGGTCTTTGTAGTTTTTGAAGTTGGTGCCCATCGACACATAAATGATTGCCTCGTCGGCACCCGTTATTTGCAGCTGGTCGGCTGTGGCTGTTACCGTTCCTCCCTTCACGATCGGCTGTATGCGAGCCTGGAATTTCACTTTTCCTTTTTTGTTGTCGCTGTCGCCCGATATTCCTGCCAGCACGAGCTGTTTCTCCTGCGTTTGCACGCTATAGCTTTTATGGGGGCTATCGGCTCCGAGGGTACAGGAAATACTTTGAGGCATATCGGCGGTTAGCCTGATAATAATAACTTCATCCGGAAAGGAAGAGAACATTTCGCGCTTATACGTTACGCCATCCACCTTATAAGAGACCGAAGCCATTGCATTCCCGATGTCCAGGTCGCGGGTATAGGCGGTAGCTCCTTCGTGACCAGGGAAGGAGATGAACAGGTTGCCCACTGGCTGGTACTGCATTCCGTAATTCAAATGAGCCGGTGCACCTCTTGGAATCTTCTCAAGCGCCAGCGCCTGAGCTTCCTTGTGTTTGCCTTCGAAGATTAGCTGACGAATCTCCGGCAAGGCACTGTAGAGGGCGGCATTGACATTGTTGCCCGGTTCCCCTGACCAAACGGTTTCCTCATTTAACTGGAGCTGCTCCCTGGCCGTTTCGCCAAATATCATGGCGCCTATGCGGCCGTTGCCCAGTGGCAGCGCCTCGTTCCAGTTAGAAGCGGGCTTGTTGTACCACAGCTTCATGTTTGTACTTGTCTGTGCAGCGGAATCAGCAAGGACGGTCATTATTAATACAAATGCACAAATAACACTTCTAAGAATACTCATGTTTTATAAAAATTTAAAACTTATAATTTTCTACTTTTATAGCAGTAACAAGAAATCACCAATTCTTTTTCTTAATTATTCAGATTTCTTGCCTGCAGAGGATTTATCCGGAACCAGTCAAAATCGGCATAGCCTGCGTCGTTTATCTTGTCTTTTCGCACGGCAAACAAACCCACTTTGGCGCCTATCCACTTGCCTGGTTTAGCTGTAAGCGGTGTGCCTACTAGCTTGAATTGGCTGCCGTCTTCGCTGTAGCTGAACTGGCATACAGCTCCCTTATCCACATCCACTCTAAAATAGATTTCTTTGCTCTTCACCTTGCCCAGCAGCTCCTCTTTGTCGGGGGTGCCTTTCTCGGCTTTCTCGCCTTTGGTGTAAGCCAGGTAAAGCCCGTCTTTTTTGCTCACCAGCGAAAGGTGCGCATAACTGTCGCTCATCACGATCAGCCCTGCCCGCTCGTTTACCAGTTTATCGTTTGGCGTGAACTTCATCTTTGTGGTGACCGTGAATTGCTCAGCCGGGAACTTCTGCAACAGGAGGTTCGAAGTATCCCAGAAATTTTTATAGTTCTCCGGTTGCTGCTCTGTAAACATCCGCAGCTGGCCATTAGAGGGATTGACAAAAGCCCAGGTAGCTTTGGGATTGGCATGCCACTGCCACTGCAACCCCAGCCTGTGCCCCTCAAACTCATCTGATTCCTAGGGCGTTACTACCGGAGAGGTCTTGCCTACGTCCGGCTTTTGGTGTACCAGCACCGGTTGCCCTTTGCCGTCGCCATCAGTGTCTTCGCCGATTACCGGCCAGTCGTTCACCCACTTCATGGGTTGCAGGTGCACAATGCGGCCATAGGCCTCAACGTCCTGGAAATGCATAAACCAATGTTCTTTGCCATCTGGTGTGTCTATCCAGGCGCCCTGGTGCGGACCGTTGATGGAAGTTTTTCCCTGGTCCAGTACGATTTTCTCCTCGTAAGGGCCATAGATGTTTTTGGAGCGGAGCACCAGTTGCCAGCCTGTAGACACGCCACCGGCAGGCGCAAAAATGTAGTAGTAGCCGTACCGCTTGTAAAATTTAGGACCTTCCACGGTAGGGTGGGCATCGTGACCGTCGAAGACCATCACGCCTTCGTCGAGCACTTTGGTGCCTTCCGGATTCATGCGGTTTATTGTCAGCACGCTTTTGATGCCGGCCCGGCTACCGGCCCAGCCGTGCACCAGGTAAGCCTGTCCGTCCTCATCCCAGAAAGGGCAGGAGTCGATAAGGCCTTTGCCTTCCTTTACCAATACCGGTGCCTCCCATTGCCCTGCAGGATTTTTGGTCTTCACCATATAGATGCCAAAGTCAGGGTCGCCCCAATAGATATAGAACTCGCCTTCGTGGTAGCGGATAGCCGGCGCCCACACCCCATTACCGTGCTGCGGCCTGGAAAAGTGCTCGAACGGGGGCAGGCGGTCCAACGCATAGCCGATGATTTTCCAGTTCACCAGGTCCTTGGAGTGCAGCACCTGAAGACCAGGTACGACATTAAAGCTGGAAGAGGTCATGAAGTAATCATCTCCTACCCTACACACATCCGGGTCGGAGTAGTCGGCGTTGATGATGGGGTTTTTGTAGCGGCCATCACCCAGGTCCGCCACCCATACTTTCGATACCTCGCCCGTGGGTGCGGGTAGCGACACCCAAGCCTGTGTTTTTTCGGTGGATGCTATTTCAGTACGTGTTTTCTCGCTCTGGCAAGCAAGTAAAGCCAGTAAACTTAACGTCAGATATTTCTTTGAAAGCATAATTGATTTTTAATACTATAATCATTAACTGAAGCAGCCACTATTCTCTTAGCAGTGCCAAACGCTTTACTATATGTTCATTTTCCGTCTGAACAGACACCAGATAAATGCCCGCAGGCAGGCTGTTCTCTCTGACATCGGTGCCGTTCCACTTCACTTCATGGTTACCAGGTGCCAGGCGGCTGTTGAGCAGCATATTTACCTGTTTTCCCGCCAGGTCAGTTACCTCAATTCGCACCTGGCTTTGCTGTTTCAGTGTAAAGGCAATTGCGGAAACTCCTGTAGATGGATTCGGGAAGATCTCAGTTTTCTCAAGCCTTTTCTCCTGCGGCAGCCCGGTTACGTTTAAGGCAACGAGGCTGTTGAGGTATAATTCCAGGTTAGTATAGCCGCTGGCATGGATGCCGTTGCGGTCGCTGGCATCGTCCGGATTCAGTCCGTTGGCGGTTTCCCAGGCGTCAGGCATGCCGTCGTTATCGGTATCCTGCGGTGCTGGCAAAGACTGCAGCACTGGCCAGCCGCCCACATCGGCTTGTGAGTCGATGATGCCGTTAGTACTCCCTTTTGAGCCCTGGGCGGTAAAGGAGCGGTCGAGGACGGTATTCAGGATGCGTTCGTCCACTGCATCGCGCCTTAGCGATGCTCCGGCATACTGCAGTACCAGTTCGTAGGCTTGTTCTGCCGAATGAGTAACCACATTATTCCCGATATCGTGTGGGGAGCTCATGCGCATGGCTGCCTTGTCTGCTTCCGATACGGTGCCGTAGCTGTTGTGAAACTGGTTGTATACACCGTAGGTCCAGTTGTCTTCCGTGGCGCGGGTGCTGCCATCCACGAAGTTGCCGTTGATGTAGAACCTGCCCCAGATGTCGTAGTTAGTACCTCCAACTGTTTTGTTTTTATCGATGGAAAAGATACGCTCCCTTCTGGAAGACGCTGTGGCAGGGCCGGGCTTGTAGTAACAATTCACGATATTAACATCTAACCCCTCTGCACCGTAGCCGCTGTTGCCGTTCCAGTTGTAGATGACATTGTTGCGCATATCGGTCACTTCGGTGCGGATACCGCCAAGCCGGGGGTTACGGCTGTCGTGGTGGGCCAGCAGGTTATGGTGAAAAGACGAATACCTGCCCCCCCAGATGCCACCATACCCATGCGTGCCTTTTTCGTGAAGTGAGTTGCGCAGGCTTTCAGCAATAAGGCACCACTGCAGCGTGAGGTTTTCATTGTCATAAAACGACACGCACTCGTCGGTAGACCAGCTCATGGAGCAGTGGTCTACTATTATATCTTTGCGGTACCGTCCTCCAAGGGCGTCGGCCTCCTGCTGCGCTTCGTCGCCCATTCTAAAGCGAATGTAGCGGATAATGACATTGTCGGTATTGACGTTAACCGGGTAGTTTTTGATGGTGATGCCGTCACCCGGTGCTGTCTGTCCGGCAATGGTAATATTGGGGTTGCTAATGTTGAGGGTGGAGTTCAAAGAAATGGTCCCGGAAACTCTAAAAACAATAGTACGCGCCCCCGATCTGGTTACTGCATCGCGTAAACTCCCGGCTCCGGAGTCGTTGAGGTTGGTAACAGCATATATTGCGCCTCCCCTACCGCCAGTAGTATAACGGCCGAAACCTTCTGCACCCGGAAAAGCTAATTGCTGGGCCTGGAGGTAACCTGAGAAGGCAAAACAAATAATGAACAGTAGTCTTTTAATCATGATAAAGTTTGTGAACAGAGTTTCAAAATAGTAGCTATAGAGGGATCTTCACCGTTGGCTTTTATGTTAAGGCCACAACAAAAACAGAGTTAGTAAATAAATTTTCTACGAACAATTTTCAAAGGACCTGAAGTCCCCCACTAGTTGAGTGAGTTGACTTCAGGTTAGAGTTATCTGGCAGGTTACTATCCCCACTGATTTTTAGTAGAAGATATTTCATCTGAATTACCTCCAACGAGGGTCTCCAATGCCTTTGGTAAAGATGGGATGGTTTTGAACTTCTGAGGTATTCCTGAATCGCATCCCATTCAGGTTGTAAATATGAGAATCGGGAGCCCAGGTTGTTCCTGTTTGCCTACCTTTCGGATAAGGATCGATCATCAGGTTCTCCGGTGCAATTGGTGTTAGACCCGTTATAACTCTTGTTGCTTCCAGACCACCCACATTCAGTTCTCCTCCATTAAAGCCTGCTCCCCGACTGGCATGGCTAAACGGCTGGTTGTTAAATATCTCTGCACTGGTAAAGTAGGTAACAGCACCGTTTGCTGATTTTGCTGCGGTTGAATAGTTATCGGTAATGTCGAAACGTAGACCTGGACGATAGGCAGTAAAATTTAAGCCACTCTGGAAAAACGGCCTGTTGTCGTTGGCGGCTTTAACAGAGATAAAGAGGTTCTTTTTAATCGTGTAGCTGCTATTTATCGGAGCGTTTGGATGTGCTATCAGGAAACGGCCATTCGAGATGGAAAATGCATTTAAAAAGGTGTTATTCTCGATAGTTACATTCCAAACCACGCTCGGCGCCCAGTTCAGGTTTGCATTTTCGCGCATCAGCTGGTCGTAGGAGATACCAATAAAGGAGTTGTTCTTGATAACTACATTGTTAAATATATTCGTTCTCTCCGACCTTGCTTCCCCGGTGATAAAGGCATAGCCACGTCCGTTTACATCATACATCCCATTGTCGTGAAACAAGCAGTTATCGACAATAATATTTTCGATAACCTGACGGTTAGAGCCCTGGGTTCGGAACCACCCCCGAACTATACCCTGGAAATTACAGTTACGAACCTCCAGTTTGGAGCAGGTAAAAGGCATTGATGCCGAGTGCTGGTTCATAAAGTAGTTACCGGAAATGGCCTTACCCGGAAACAATGATTGGTTGAAGAAGTTAACCGCATACGGTGACTCGAAGTTGATACCATCAAAGATCACATCGCCCACGGTAATACTGCCTATTTCACCGGCTTGTGCCTGGCGGCCCAGCTGGAAGTTAGGAGTATGTGCATTTGCTGTATTGGATTCGCTATAGCCAAGCCCCAACAAAACTGTTGCTTTCGTGCCGGGGCTGTTTGATTTTAAGGTGAATCCTTTTGCTATTACCGTACCGGAATTGATATAATAATTTTTGCCTGCTTCGAGCATGAAGATGGTGCCTTCGGCCAGTTCATTATCAAAAAGAAAATTATTTAAGATAGTATCAAGGCGGGAAGCATTATGCTGTTTCGCCCAAGTATTTAAATTGTCGACCACGTGCGGAATAAGAATAGGCGCACCTACCTGGCCTCTCATACGAACCATGGTTGTATTGTATAACCGGTCCCAGTAGCGTTTCACTTTGTTGTTAAGCCCGTTTACCACATACAAAGCATTTGAGCTAAGGCCTGTAACATCAACGTACCCATTCGCTAAATCTGTGGGGGTAAGGGTAATCTTTTTCGAAGGTAAATCCCTGTTCACTGAGGCGGGTTCAACCAGGATCTCGTCTATCAGAAACATATCATTCTCATGTTGGAAGCTGGGATTCAGTACAGTTGGGTTTGTATCATACACGGTCTGGTCGAACCATACCCGCAGGCTGTTTTCCGTCACATTAGAAACGGAAACAACATCGGGTATACCGTATCGTTCGCCTGTATCGAAATCTGCGCGTTCATCATTGTGAGCGCCATCACCCAACCCATACCACTTCGAGTGGTAAGCTTCTCCGCGGGGAGAGAGTGTTTGAATGGCAAAATTATGCCTGGTTGAATACTGCAAATCCTTCTTGGTCAGTTTCAGCACATCGGGCCCTACAACGGTATCCCAAAGGATGTCGGCTGGCCTGTCCCAGGCGCCGGCCTGGGTTTTCATTTGTAAGCGGTAACCTGCTGCGCCGTTAATGCCGTTCCAGACCAGGTACACATCGTTTGTATTTACAACCTGACTGGCAAGGGGATCATTGGCATTACCTGTATTTGCCTGCTGACGAAACACAGCCATAAACGACCTGTTTTGTTCTTCGTCGGTGATGTCGTTGAAAGGGTCCTTACAGGCATTAAAAGCCAACGCTATTATGCTTGCAAAAACGAGATTCAGTACTAAAATTTTATTTTTCATATTACGATTATCCGTTGTTCCAAAAACCATTAATTATAGCCATAGTTATTTTTATAGGCACCATTACTCATCTGGACAGCATGGTTAGGGAAAGGCAGTATATACCGCACGGGCGGCAGGTTATTAGGGTCCATCATTCCCAGATTGCCTCCCGGGCCGCCATTAATAAAGCCACGGTATGAATAAAGAATCTGAGGTCTGGGAATGGAAGTATCTTCGTTATACCAGTTATAATAGGTTGCTATCTCCCAACCGGCACCTGGGTGCAGGGTAGCTTCCCATGGGTTGTAAAATTCAATAATCTGAAACCTGGAATCAGTAACAGGATAAATGTTTCTGTTGCCTGGGTTGGGAACACGCCTGAAAAACTTGTTAAAAGGGAGTTTCTCATATTTCTCGTAACCATCTATAAAGTCGCCTCCGGCCATGGACGCTACAGTATAGTATTCCATAAAACTGTCGTACACCACTTTCGAATACAGATTCCAGCGAACCAGATCTTTCCAGCGTATGTTTTCGCCACCAAATTCCCATTTCCGCTCATTCACTATCGCTTTAAAAAAGGCTTCTTTAGAGGCAGCGGCAGCGTTGGTATAGGCATCCACCTTTTCGGGATGGTCTGCGGGTTCAAAGGCGCGTCTGCGCACTTGTTTTAGAGCTTCAACTGCTTTTGCGCCATGTGTACCCATTACCCCTTCCTCTACCTCATTAACGGCTTCAGCATACATCAACAAGATGTCAGCCAAACGCATGTATGGCAGGTTAATACCGGTAGCACCTGCACTTTGGTTTCCTAGCGCCTTAGAAGGATCTGCCCAAAGTTTCGACCACTTGTTATTGTACATGCTGTAGTCAACGAGTACCTGTGGCACGCGGGCAGCGTCGTAACTCCACATACCCACTGTATAGTCTTTCCTGATATCCTTGCGGTCGAAGGAGTAATGGTAGAAAGCATTAAGCCGCATGCCACCGCTCGCTGCCCCCCACTCGTGATTGGTGATACCTTCGACTGAACCTACGGCAGCCCCGGTTACAAAGCCGACATTGCTGCTCGAACGTCTCAGGAAAGGAATTTCAAAAATAGGGTCGTCGTTATTGCTTACAATGTTGTTCGTCTGGTCGATAAATACCTGCCGGTATGGTTTGTTAAGATTGTGCGTACCCAATGAAATGGCAGAGTCGGCATACTGCATGGCAACACTGTAATAATCTTTGTAATCAGGCATCCGTTTCATAGTGCCTTGAGCGCCACCTTCCGGGTACAAGGCATAACCGCCGCGGGTTAAGGCCATCCGGGCGATCATGCCATAGCATAATTCCTTAGATGCCCGTTCTACACCATGTGTTAAAGTAGCTGCGGATTTCATGCCGGAAGCAGCTCCTCTTAAATCCTCGATAAGGAAACTGAGGATTTGGTTACGGTCCGTGACAGGGATTACGAATGAGCTAAGCTTCATGGAAGGCTCGGTGTTGAAAGGCACATCACCAAACATCACCACCAGGTCGTGGTAGAAGATAGCCCGCAGTACTTTCGCCTCACCAAGTTGCTGTGTGAGATCTATATCGTTTTTGTTAAAAACCGGGCTGCTCTGGATGCCATCGATAAAGATATTCGCTCGCTCAATTCCCTCGTATTGCTTATCCCAGAACCGTTGAATGGAAGCCGCATGCTGGGCACCGTCAAAAACCCTGAAATCTTCCCCGTTTACGTTCCGTAACTGGTTGCTGAAGGCCGTAAACTCTACATCGTTGTTAAGGGCAAAGGTACTGAAGTAGGCATTACCGTATGTGTCGTTGCTCATCATGGAGGCATACACGGCAGTCAATACCCTGTTTATCTCCTCTTTATTTCCAAAGACATAATCATCTTCGTACTTGGAGTCGGAGCTTACTTCCAGGAAATGTTCGCAGGAAACAAGTGGCAATAGGAATATGCTAAAAATGATTAAATATTTTCTCATCTCTGTCTTAATTTAAATAATGCAGTGAAGTATCCGGCTTACAATGTGATATTAAAACCTGCTACAAAATTTCGGCTTCGCGGGTAACGGTTATAGTCTATGCCAGGTGTGAGTCCGGTTTGTACGTCAACTTCCGGGTCAAACCCGCTGTATTTAGTCCAAAGAAATAAGTTGAAACCGCTGACGAATACCCGTATGTTGCCTACCTTCAGCCGGTCCATTGCTTTTTGAGGTAAAGTATAGCCCAGGGTAAGGTCCTGTAAACGCAGAAAAGACCCGTCTTCTATAAAGTAAGAATGTGTTACTCTTTTGCCTATATCTACCGGGTTAAATATTTCGGCATTGGCATTAACTTGCTGATATTGATCGGTATACAAATTATTACTCACCATCCTGTCACCATACACATCATCGGCATAGCGCCAGCGCCGGTCTTCGTTAAACTCAGGCAGTATATTAAAATAGTTGTTGTTGTTGTTCTCGAATGAAGACAGGGTATAGCGGGTGGCATTGTTCACGCTGAACCCATACATTCCGAAAAAGTTAGCAGAAATATCAAAATTACCCCAACCTCCCGACAGGTTGAAACCGCCGCTGAATTTCGGGTTAGTATTTCCTATAACTACTTTGTCGTTATCATTAACAATGTTTGAAGCCCCCTCTTCATCCACAAAGTTTTTGAATTTTGGCCTGCCTGGTTGCGTGCCGAAAAGCGCATCGTTATTAACAGTTCCCGGTTTTGCCACCCAGTTGTTTTGTACCAGGTCAAATTCATCAAACCCGTAAATGCCATCGTATACATAGCCATAAATGAGGCCTAGCTGATCGCCAACCCGTAGCATGTAATCAAAATCCGAGGAATTCCAACGGTCCGAAGTCATCCAGAGCACATCTTCTGTGCCATTAAGCCTGTCGATACGTGTCTTGTTAGCCCCGAAGGTCAAAATGCCGTTCAGGAATGCGTTGGTTTGTTTAATAATCTGTGCGTTAACAGTGAGGTCGAAACCGCGGTTGGTAACCTGGCCAATGTTTTGCATTTGCCGGGTATAGCCGGAAACAGTGGGAATATTGCTCAGGTAAAGCAGATCGGTTGTGGTATTCCAATAGGCTTCCGGTGTTACAGTCAGGCGCCCGTCAAACATCTCGATGTCTAAGGCCAGGTTGCGGGTGAGCGTAGTTTCCCATTTAATATTAGGGTTAGGAAACGTTCTATTACCTGCATTCACGTAGTATTCGAATCCGCTTTCATTGGCTTCTCCCCAGCCTGGCCCGCCGGTTGCACTTACTTCATACTGGTACCGCCACATGTCGTCTGTAATCCGGTTATTTCCGGCTCTACCGAGTGCCGCCCGTATTTTGAGTTGTGAGAACAAGTTCTGGTTAGCCAGGAACTCCTCGTTCGTTAGCACCCAGGCGCCCGAAATAGCCGGGAAGTGCCCCCACTGGTTGCCCGGAGCAAATTTGGTGGAGCCGTCGGCACGATAAGTAAGCGAGAGCAGGTATTTGCGCTCGAAGTTGTAGTTGGCCTGGCCAAAGAACGACGATAATCTTTCAGGTGATGTTATAGACGATGTAGCTTGCCAGGGAGTACCTAAGCCCATGTTTCGTAAAGCTCTTTCGGGTTGAACTGCTTTCGGAAAGTAACGTGACCTGTTTGAGTTGGTAAACTGCTCTGTACTCTGGATTTCCTGCCCCACCAGAAAGGTATAGTTGTGCTTGTCTATAGACGCTTTATATTCTAGGGTATTTGACCATCCGTACCGATTACGTCTTTGCGTTGTAAGTTCGGCTAAAGGCAGCCCGTTATTATTTCTTGCATCTGAAGTTAAATCGCCCCAGAAACGATCTGTAAAGTTATACGCCATGTATTGTGTACCTAACGTACGCAAAATCAACCCCTGTACAATATTCCATTCCACCGAAGCCTGGTTAGTGAATTCGTATCTGTTTCCTCTCAGGTAGTTCTGGTCAATGTCACCTTTTGGGTTGGTGTAGGCAAAGAACCGTTCATCTTCCGGATCTATGTCTTCAGCAGGAAGATAAGAATAATCGCGGATACCATTTGTTGGCCGGTAACGCAGTACGTTAATAATGCCGCCGCCGCCTACAGCATCTGCACCGGCGCCTCTGTCCTGGCGATAAGTCAAGCGCGGGTTTAGCAATACCTTTACCTTTTTAGAAATATCAGCACTTATTTTTGTGTTAACGTTGGTACGCGAAACTCCGGATCCGATCAGTACACCATTCTCGTCATGATGGGTTATACTTGTATTGAACCTCAGGTTCTGTGAACCACCGCTCAGGGTAAGGTTATACATATGGCTCAGGGGGGATCCTCCTAAAATTTCGTCCTGCCAGTCGTTTCCTTCAAATCGTTTGTATAAAGAAAAATCGGCCGGGTTACCGAAGTTGCCCCGGAATCGCTGACGGTTGGCGTTATTCCCTACCACGCCTTCGTATTGAATTTTTACGAATTCATAGGGATCCATTAAATCCATTTTGCGGGCGAGCGTTCTTACCTGTGTGTTGTGGTTAAAATTGATTTTCAGTTTACCGGACTGGGCCGATTTTGTGGTTACCACCACCACCCCATTGCCTCCACGGGCGCCGTAAATGGCTGTTAAGGAAGCATCTTTAAGAATGTCAATCGTTTGAATATCGGTTGGGGGAATGTCGTTGATGTTATCCACGGGAAATCCGTCCACGATAAACAGCGGTGCATTGCTTTGTGTTACAGAGGTGCCTCCCCTGATACGGATGTTCACCTCAGAACCGGGCGCGCCATCGGTCGTGGTTACCTGTACACCGGCCGCTTTACCTTGTAACGCCTCCGCTGCCGAAGCCACCGGAACCCGTGCCAGCGTTCTTCCCGAAACCGAAGAAACTGAGCCGGTAAGTTCGGCCATCGTTGTAGCAGAGCCATAACCAATAACGACCACTTCTTCCAGCGCTTTATTATCCGATTCAAGAACCACATCCACAAGAGAGCGGTTGCCTACTTTTACTTCCTGTTTTAAGTAACCTACTGAACTAACAACTAAGGTAGCATTAGCAGCAACTGAAAGCGTAAACTTCCCATCAACATCGGTTGCAGTACCGTTTGAGGGACTTCCTTTTTCGAAAATAGTGGCTCCTGGCACACCCTCACCTGTTTTATCGGTAATTTTACCGGTAACAACTTGCCCCTGAGCCAATAGGTCAGTCGGTGCAAGTAGTGTTAACATCAGCCATATTAGGAGGGGGAACGGCATTTTAAAATCTTGTAATATTTTATTCATACATATTTTATAATTATTTGATCAGAAAAATTTAAAAATTCAGTTTGGAACCTTAGATTCAGACTTCTTAACTATTGTTCGTTATTGATTCGGATAAAAAATAGGCAGCTATAAGTTAGCTGCGCAAATCGGTAATTTAAAAGCAATCATTATGTGTATGGCTTGCCTCTTTTTTAAATGTATCTTAGCTTAAGGTATAAGGATAAAATAAAGTAACATTCGCTTCGGAAACCAGGTAAACAGTACCCTCCTTCCTTATTGTCATCCCGGAGGGATCTTGTGGGCGAGCTAAACCAGCTATAGCAAAAGGGCTTTGCACTTTGCTCACAAGATTCTTCCAGAATGACAAAGCATTAAATCAGAATATATCTAACACTATAAAATCGTTACTTTATTTTGAAAGCGTTCCTAAGGTAGTAGTGTATCAGAAGTTTTATTAAAAGTTATCACTTAATTAAAATTTCAGATTTACTGACTTGTGAACTAACATTCGCATGAAAATGAAACTACCAGTCAATACCACTTCAACTATTTATAAGGCAAATATAGGCGTAGTAATCACTATAGACTTTTAGATTTTGACCTAAATTCTTTAAAATTTGACCTAAATGTCATTTTTAAACTTGCTACTGAAGTATTTAGAAGATTAAAGCCTAATAAATAAGCTGTAGAAATCAACCACCGCTCCAACAGTCACCATTGCCTCTGCTATTCATTGGTAATGTGAATGGCTAATACAGGAGCACAAAGTAGAGTTACAAGTGTAGAAGTAAAGGCATTTATAGAGCTATAGAAAACAGTAATTAATTATTCCGGTGAAAACAGCCTTTACTAATCAACAGCGCCCCCTGCCGCCGCTGCCCTAGGGACGCGTCAAATTAAAAATTAGAAGTTAAAATTAGAAATGACGGGAATCTCCACTTTGCAGGTAGATCCGTTCCTTTTCAGCTGAACCAAAGCTGCAAGGTGCTGAATTTAATATGACACTTTTCCATAGGTATTGGTTTAGCCAGTCCTTGGGTTGAGATGCCTCACAAGGATCCGGTGCCGCAGGCAGTCTGGGCTGTGCAGCACCGATGCCCAAGGACGAGGCCTCGTGGCCGCTAGGTATTGTAATTTACAACGCAGCAATAAAGCACCAGTGGGCGACTTGATGGAACGGCAGCCAAAAGAGCCGGATTTAAAACCTAATAAGCTAGGCTGCAGCAACAGCGGTGGCAGAAGTGGTTTCTGTGCTGTGAAGGCTGTTTTCCCCGGAATGATTACTGATTGCTGGTCGTTTTTCAACTTAGTAACTGATGTTACGCACCTCGCGCTCGTCTCTGACGAGTGTGTACTCACGCTGCGTCTCTAGACGCGTTTTTAAGGTTTTATGAATTTAAATATTGCTTTTTTAACACGGGCAATGGCTAAATTTTTTCGGCTTACGCGCGTCTGGAGACGCGGAAAGAGGACATACTCGTCAGAGACGAGCACCTGTAGAAAAATGCATAACATCAGTTAGTAATCAACAACAATCAAACAATCATTCAGCAATGCAACAATCAGCAACGCGAGCGTACCATCAGTCAATAAAATAAAAATTTCTATTAACCATGCGGTACTTTTGAGGTCTTTAAGTATTCAGTGGGCGTGAGGCTGAATTTCTTTTTAAAGCAGGTACTAAAATAGCCGGCGCTACTAAAGCCAATGGAAGAAGCAATTTCGGTAACATTGCCTTCGCCTACATCTAGCAGCTGTTTGCCCCGTTGTAAACGCATGTCACGTACAAACTCCACCGGGGCCAGATTTGTCAAGCTGGTAAACTTTCTATAAAAGGTAGTTCTGCCCATTCCAATATTTTCTGCCACGGCATCTATGTTAAATTCCGGATCTGACATGCCAGATTCAACTATCTGAATTATTTTAGTTAAAAAGGCTTCGTCGTTGGAGGTGATAATAATCTCGCTTGGTTTGAGTTCCAGTATCTTTTTACCAGAAAGCAGGGCATCAAATATTTTCTTGCGCCGGGCCAGCAGGTTCTTTACAGAGGCGCGAATAAAATCGGTCTGGAAAGGCTTTGTGATATAGTAATCTGCCCCATAATTTAAACCTTCTATCTGGTATTCTACAGATGTTCTTGCAGTCAGTAATATAACTGGAATATGACTTGTTATATCTATATTTTTAAGCTTGTCGAGCAACTGGATGCCATCCATTTTAGGCATCATGATATCGCTGATTACCAAATCCGGAAGTAGTCGCATCGCCATGACAAGCCCTTCTTCCCCGTCTTCGGCCTCTTCTACTCTGTAAGCTGCCTTTAGCTGATCAGCCAGGAATCTTCTCAGCTCGCTGTTATCCTCTACCAGCAGCACCAATTGCAATCCCGCCTGTTCTGCCAGTGCTGTATCTGTAGAAGCATTTTCAGTAAGCAGCTCGGCCGGCAAAGCAATTTGTCCGTTATCAACTGGCTCTAGACCTACAGTCAAAATTTCTTCCTCCTTATAGTGTTCCTTTCCTGTCTGTAAGGATACCGCAACCGTAAGTCCAGCAGTAGCATTGTTTTGCGCGGTGATTTTTCCATGATGTAGCTCCACAAATTCTTTCGCTAGCGCAAGTCCAATACCAGTTCCCTCAATATTATTTCCTTTTAGTTTATCTACTTCATAATATAGCTCAAAAATATCCGAAAGCTTATCGTTTGGCACACCTATGCCCTGGTCAATTACCTTTAGGGTGAGTGAGTCATTAGCTGTACAAATGATTTCAACAGTAATTACTTTCCCGTTAGGTGTAAACTTCAGCGCATTTGAAAGCAGATTGTATAGTACAGTATCGATTTTTTCAGTGTCTATCCAGGCATAAAACTCCTTTACATTAGAAGTTGTATGAAGCAATATTTGTTTTTCAGCAGCTGCCTCGGTAAAATGCTCGCATATTTCCCTAACCAACGCCACTATTTCGGTACGTTCTATATTCAGCTTCATTTTGCTACCCTGCGCTTTTCTGAAGTCCAGCAACTGGTTAATAAAGCGCACCATGCGGCCCGTGTTTTTGCGAACTACGTTTATGTACTCGCGACCCTTTGGCGACAACTCTTCCTGGCTTGCAATGGCCTCTATCGGATTAACAATTAAAGTCAGTGGTGTACGCAATTCATGCGAAATATTAGTAAAAAAGCGCAACTTTAAATCCGTCAGTTTCTGTTCGATGGCTATCCGGTTCCTCAGTTTGATCATGGAGAAGGTTACTCGCCTGATAATTTCGAGCAGAATAAGCACCAGAATAGTATAAATAATATATGCCCAGGTAGTGCGCCAGACGGGAGGATGAATGGTGATGGCTAACTTTTTAGACGGTATGGTTTCATATACTCCAGTGTTCAGGCTTTTTACTTCAAACATATATTTTCCAGGTGGCAAATTGGTATAAATTGCTTTGTGCTGATCTTTTACCTGGTGCCATTGTGCGTCGTAACCCTTTAAGCGGTAGGCGTAACCCTGTCTGCTTCCTGAATGAAAATCTAACACTGTAAATTCAAGCCCTAGCATATTCTGATCAAAGGCGAGTTCCACTTTTTCGGTGTGATTTATACTTAATTTTAAAGGCGAATCCTGAACAGCCGGTTCTACATTCCTGTTATTTACCTGGAAATTAGTAAATACCATGTTGGCTGCAATTTTCTTATTCGTGATTTCAGCAGGGTTAAAAACCAGGTAACCGCTTTTAGAGCCAAACAGTAAATTACCGTTTCCTAAACGGATGGCTGCAGCTTCTGAAAAACCTGCTTTTGGCAATCCGTCATAAGAATCATAATTTCGGAACTGTTCCGTCTCAGGATCAAACCTTGATATACCGTTCTCTGAGACCAGCCATAATTTACCACTATCATCCTCTACCGCGCTTAAGAGGTAATCGTTTGGTAATCCTTCTTCTTTTGTATACACCCGGAATTTATAGCTCCCGTGATCGGCTATTGCTTTGTTCAGCCCTCCTCCGGACGTGCAAAGCCACATCCCATTCTTGCTATCCCTTAAAATATATTGAACATCATTATTACCCAAGCTTGCTTTATTACCCGGAATCTTTCTATGGCTATCAAAAATCAGTTCATCCTTTTCATCGGGGTTAAAAATCAGTAAACCATCCGTTGTGGCTACCCAAATGTCACCTGCTGGTCCTTCATTCAGGTGTCTGATCCGCTTAAACAGTCTTTTAGGATACCTATGAAAACTATTTTTATCATTTAGAAACCGAACTTTACCCTCCTTCTGCTCTATTAAATTTAAACCTGCCCCAAAAGTACCTACCCATATTCTTCCTTTGCTGTCTTCGATGACGGTGTGAATCATATTGCTATTCAGGCTGTAGCTATCATCCTGAGAAAATTGAAAATGTATTAGCTTGTACTGATTTAGCATATGGTCAACCGGCTCTGCTTTAAACAGACCAGCTCCCTTTGTGCCAAGCCAAATATTCTTTTTACTGTCTTCTATGATTGTATAAATATTACCCAAGCCCCCTCTAGGAACATTATGAAACAAGCCTGGAACTAATTCACCGTTATTGTATACAAACAGGTGCCCCGACTTGGAAGAAAGCCAGAGTCTGTTTTTGCTATCGTGGAAAACCCCTCGCACTTCGTTGTCAGACTTGTTAGGCGTATTGGGAACCAGCATTTTATTTTTAAAATGTTCGTCCTGAAAAATAATTTTATTTATTCCCCTGTCATTGGTGCATAACCACATTACACCAGAAGCATCAACAAATGAACTGGTCACAAAATTAGAAAACAGCTGCTCTGAACTGCCTGGCTTGTTATAGAAGTACTTAACTGAATCTGCAGTTGGATCATAATACCCAAATCCGCCTCCCTGCATACTCACCCAAACCCTTTTTTTATGGTCTTCAAAAACTTTAAAGACTCTGAAAGAGGGGTGGAAAGTAGCGTCTTTGGGTTGTGTAAAATGTCTGAAGCTTTGGTCAGCAGGATCAAATTTTATTGCCCCCTGATCCTCCGGCTCAATCCATACCAGTCCTGTGTTATCTTCAAAAACAGATAAAAAAGGAGCTTTCCCAGGCAAAGAGGCAACTGCTGTTTGTAAATCTGAAGTACGTGCAGTTAAAAGTTGCCGGTTCGAATTTGTAAGGTACAGCACGTTTCTTTTGTTAGATAGGCAGACTGAATTGATCGAGCTATTGCATATTTTCTGTTTTCTGAAATGATTCGCCTTTTTGTCATAAACCACCAGGTAGCCTTGACTTGTCCCGAACCAGATTTTATCGGTTCCTTCTGCAAAAGAGGTAAAATTCAGCTTGTCTAACATGTCTAGGCGAATATTATTACCCTGAATAGTACCTCCATCATACTGCGTAAAGCGGCATAGGCCGCTGGTTGTACCGGCCCAGGCTGTATTGGCTTTATCTGTAAAAAGGAAGTTGATTTTCCGGAAATTATTATCAGGCCCGATTATAGGCGCATTAGCATACCTATAAATTTCCGGTTTTGCAGAAGTCGATTTTAATACGTAAAATAAGCCTTGGTTAGAAGTTGTCAGCCAAACTATCCCTTTTTTACCCAGAATGACATTATCAAACACAATGTTTCTTAGCCCCTGCTTCTCTAGTAGTTCGCCTATTGCATAAAATTGCTCTGTTCTCTTATCAAATCTGTATACATTGTTATCATATGCTTTCAGCCATAAAAACCCGGCATCATCTTCAACAATACTTTCTATCCTGTTATTCTTAAGCTTTGAATTATCACCAGGAAAGGACTTATAGGCAATAAAGTTATGTCCATCGAAGCGGTTTATGCCATCCCAAGTACCTAACCACATAAATCCATCGCGGTCTTTTAACGTGGATGTCACGTTATCATGCGAAAGGCCGTCTTCGGTTGTGTAGCGCTCAATTTTGCATTTCACCTGCCCACTAACTCCTGTAGTGGTTGTCAGTAACACAACAAATAGTAAGAAACCAATTATGTTACTTCTATTCATATGAATCTGATAAATATTTCATAAACTTAAAGAAGAAGCCAGGTAACTCTATTTAATCATTTGGACACTTAAAAAGCAACTTCCTTTGATACTAAATTCTCCCTGCCAATTGTGAGAAAACGTAGAAGCATGTAAGAATTTTGTACCCAATCCATCACATAATTAACCACTAACTGATCATGCAAACGTTTGCAGCCCGAAATACTTCTTTAATCTATAATAGATAGATTGGGGTTACAAAACGGGCTGGGTAAAGACTCCTTCTACTAACATCTGTCTGCTTTTAATTGGTTTAAAAGCTAAACCATTGCATAGATAAAAAATATTCATCTGACTAACAATTATTTGTGAATAAAACAAATCTTCATATGCAAAAATAGAATGGGATCATTGCATATGTAATCACTCACTATAAATTTAGTTTAAAAATATATTTTGGATTAAATATATTTTTAAACCTTAATATATCAGGTTTTATTATCCTCAGCTGCAACTCGATTCGGTGCTATTATGCTATTTTGTTGTATTGTGGAAATCTTAGCGCTCACGGCCGTGGAAGGGGCCCTATGTAATTGAGGCTTCGTCCTTGGCAATCAGCGCTGCACATCTTTCCTGCCCTACGAGCTGCCTGCGGCACCGGAAATATGTGAGGCGCTTCAGGCCAAGAACTGGGATTTGTTCAATAGCCAGCTCTGATGCCTCGTAAAGGTCACTAAGCAACTAATCCTATATAGATACCCCTACATATGTTATGCACTAAAATAAATTACAAAAGGGCACTCCTAAAAACTCCACTATTTAATGTTAGGGTATAAAATCTGTTTATTTTGCAGGTATTATGAGCAAACTTAGCAAGACAACCTTCAAACGTCATAAATCCCTTGGTCTTTTCGACGAGCACCTTCGCTTGAGCAAACTCAGCAAGCTGGGCGATCCGCTGGAGAAGCTTTCTACTGGTATTGACTTTGAGTTCTTCCGTGATCTTTTGGAGGAGCGCCTTTATGTGGAGCCGAAGGGCAAGGGAGGCAGGCGGCCCTATGATTACGTGCTGCTCTTTAAGATTCTCATTCTGCAGCGCTATTACAATCTCTCCGATGAGCAGACGGAATACCAGATCTGTGACCGGTTAAGTTTCATGCGCTTCCTGGGTCTGACGCTGGCCGATGAGGTGCCTGATAGTAGAACCGTGTGGTTATTTCGGGAGCGGCTGACGGACCTGGGCTTGGTGGAGGAGCTTTTTGCTTTGTTTTTGGCCCGCCTGGAGGAACTCAGACTAGTGGTGCATGAGGGCAAGATTGTGGATGCCAGCTTTGTAGAGGTGCCCCGGCAGCGCAACAGCAAGGAGGACAACGAAAAGATTAAGAGCGGCCTGATGCCAGCGGGCTGGGAGCAGCAGCCTAAGATGCTGCGGCAAAAGGATGTGGATGCGCGTTGGACGATGAAGCGGCTGCAGGCTTACGATGGCTATAAGAACCACACCAAGTGCGACGCAGCCAGCAAGCTCCTGACCGGTTACGCCGTCACCGATGCCTCGGTACATGACTCCAATGAACTGTTAGATTTGCTCACCGGGAAAGACAAGGACCAGCCGCTGTATGCCGACAGCGCCTATGTAGGCAAGGATTTGCACGAGAAGCTCGTCCATGACAAGGAGGTAGCGGTACAAGTGTGTGAGAAGGGCTACCGCAACAAGCCACTCACCCAGGAGCAGAAAGAGAGTAACAAAGCTAAGTCGCAGGTGCGGGCCCGGGTAGAGCACGTGTATGGCTTTATGGAGAACAGCATGCAAGGAGCCTTTATCCGTAGCATTGGTATGGTGCGGGCCAAGGCCATGATCGGGCTTATGAACCTAACTTACAACTTGTTCCGCAAGGTGCAACTGAGCCCGCAGTGGATAAGTGCGTCCTAGCCTGAAAGAGAGAAAAGTTAAAAAACTAATTATGAACAGCTTATACATGATGCACCGGTAGAAGCAAAAAGCTACCCTAACTAAAAAATAAGCATCAGGTGCTTATAAAATAGGAACAACAATTTTTAGGAGTGCCCAAAAGTTTGTCGCCGAATTCCGTATTTATTTTTTGTAAAAAAGATAAACTTAGAAGAACCCAGCCGACAGACCTTGGAGCAAAGGTACAGGTTCCACCCTTTGAAACAAAACCGAGCGAGGGCCCACTGCTGCTTCTTTCACAGGGTGATTTTCCCTCTGCAATGGCACCTATCCTGATGCGGAGCCTGAAGACGATTCATAACTGGCTGAATCGCTAGTAGGAGGATGGCCTCATTGGGCTTTACGACCAGCCGGGGCGAGGCCGCAAGCCGCTGCTGACTGCCCCTGAACGGGAGCGGGTGTGGCTGTTGGTGCGGGAGTCCCCCCGGCGCATCGGCCAGCACCTGGTCACCCTTGAGCAGAAATTGGAGAAGCGCATCAGCCACTCTACCCTTAAGCGCACACTATGGTGCTCCTAATATTTCGGACAGCTAAAACGGATTAAATTAGAATGCTTCAGTTTATTTGGTTAGTTTCTTAATCGTACCCTTTTTAGAAGTCTGTTCTGTACCATAATATACCTTACCTTCCGCACCCCCGTCTTCATTTTTCAAGAATAATAGTCGGTGTAAACTGAGGGGAATAGGCTGAGCACCGTTTTATGTACCTCCTTTAGGTTTAGCACTGTCTGCTTTCCATCCGGGAATATTAGCAGATGTATGTCTACAAAGAGTTGGAATACCCATCGTGCAGTAGGATTGGCGGTAGCTTTTCCTTTCTGGTCGGGCACTTTCTTATCCTGTTCTGCCAGTCCTTGTCTTATCTTGTACTCCAGCAGGCTATAGACCAGCAGGCAGAGGGTCATTATAAAAAGCAGGGCATCTACCCGCTGCGGGTTCTTCACATAGAAGGAGGAGGCTACTATCTGCGGGTTCTTGAGGAAGCGAAAGCCCCGCTCCACCGTATGCTGTGCTTTGTAAGCAGCAAGCATCTGTGCCTGCTGCTGCTCTGTTTCAGCGATTCTGTTAGCAGTCAGCACAAAGAGGCTCTACTGGAAGAGCTCTTTTTGCCAGGCCTCCAGGTCTTTGGCCAGCCTGCCTCTGAGGTAATACTCCACCTTTTCCGGCAGTGCATCTTTTGCAGGCTGCCCTTTCTGGCCATAGCACTTCACCTCCTGCGCGCCCAGCTCATGGAGCTGCATACAAGGGTGCTTTGTCAGCCATTTGTTGGCTGCTACGGCATACTCCTCATCCAGCCAGCTCATCTGCTTAAGCTCGGTCTTCCCACAAAGTTCCTTTACCTGACACTGTTGCCGTAAGTTTTCTCTATCTCCGAGCTGGTCAGGTTGGTAGTCAGGTGCGTCTTTACTCCTTGCGTCACAAACAAGTCGTAGCGGCTCAGCAGGATCTCTCCCATCACGTTACAGCTGTTGCCATAGTGCTTCAGACTACTCGCCGCCCCCAGATCATCAAAGCAACAGGCACCGGGTTTCCTTGTCGGACTCCATACTATACCCTGGCTGTAGCGCCGGATCACTTCATACCCATCTTTGTGGAACTCAAAACTGACCTCCCGGCAGGACATGACCCGGTAGCACTCATCTTGTGGGCGAAACAGGCGCAGCAGCGCTATCAGGCTGGTCTTGCCGCACCCGGTCGGCCCGATGAGCAACATTCCCTTCCGCAGGCTCAGCCCCAGCCGGTCCGCCTGCTCCCTGTCCTCCACCTTGTAGGCCAGCAGTTTTTCAAGCAGCAGGTGGTCTTCCTGGTAAATCCTGAAATGTGTTCCATACATACTCCTTTCCCTTTCGCTCCAGCGAAGTCAGGTACCCGTCCAGATTCGTTTGCCGCTTTCTATCTGTCCCCGGCATGGCCTCAAAGCGGTTCGCTGTAGTCTTTGGCTTCATGTGTATACGCTGCAGGCACTGCGGCACCAGTTCCCGGATGGTTTGCATACGCTTGTCTGTTTTCGTTTATCCCGTTGATCATCCACTTCTTTGCCGCTGCCTGCCAGTCCTGCATTGGTGTCCGGCCCAGCTGCCAGCCGTTGGCGCTGTAGTGGTGAAAGAAGCGGAACGCCTCCAGCTCCGCTCTCCCCTCCGCCTGAAAGAATGCCTGCACAGCCTCCAGGCCAGGTGGTGCCGGCTTTTCTTTCTTTTCTTCTTTTGCGCAACTTTTTTCTTTTCTTTCTTTTCCGGATGTTCCAGTGTCCCCCTCCACCTGTTCATTTTCTGAACCGCCTGCGAAAAAGGGTGCCCCACTTTTGTTTAAAATGTTTTTACTGTTTATATAGTTTATACTGTTTATAGAAGGGCCTACTTCCCGTTCAGCTCCCGTACAGCCCTTGTCCACTGCCGGTTCAGCACCGGTACAGCAATTGGACAGGTGCTCCTTTTGCTGGTTTGCTTCCTTTTTTTCAAAGCCAAGCAGATAAACCAGGCTTCCCCGAAAATAATTGTAAGAAGGATCGTAGTGGATATATCCCCAACTGTGGAGCTCTTTGATGCACTTGTGGTAGGTAACCCGGGAGCTGATCTTGGAGATGTCCATGACTTCCGCGCGTGAAACCGAGATAGGGTTCTTGAAGCGGTTGAGATTCCACTGCAGAAACAGGGCCATGTAAAGGCTCACATGCGTGGGGTTAAGCCGGTAATCTTTGGAGGCCAGCTCGAAAAAGCCGGTCAGGTGGGTGATGTAGTTCATAGTCCCTGCTTTGGATGGTGGCTACTATTTTGGTGCAGGAGCTTCTCGATATCCTCGTAGCGGTAATAGAGGGTCCCGCCGATTTTGGTGAAGGGCAGGGTGCCGTTGAGACGCAGGGTCTGCAACGTGGCCGGTGCTATTTTCAGCAGCCGGCGCACCTCTGCTGACTTGAGGATTTGCCGCTGTGTCGGGGCGTGCTGTTTTTTGCTGAGCAGCTGCTGCAGATCCTCGAGCAACTGCCGGCGGAAAAGCTGCAGGTCCTCCTTGGTGATAATCTCTACTGACATACCTGTAACGTTTGGTTAGGCCCCAAAACTGCCCAGGCAACGCCAGCTATTTTCACAAGACCGGCCGTAGGAGGGAAAAATTCAGCTTCGCCTGAACACAGGGGTAAACCACGCCTACACCTACGGTTTACAACTCTCTTCCCCTGGATGCGGCACATTAAAAGGTACAGAAGCCGCCCCAAAAGCTTCAATTTGCCTGAAAAAGTAGCAGAAAAGCGTTCCCCAGGCAGGTCCTGCTTGTGAAAAACACCGCTGTCTCCTGCCAATCTTTGGCTGAAAATTCACCACCCCATGGACAAAACAAGGACACCGCCACGGCCTTCGGGCAGGTGCAGGAGCTTAGCATACGCTACTGCTGCCCTGCCCGAAATGAACCAGGTTCAACCTCAAAAGCAACACATCCTTTACCTTTTCAAAAGCGATTGGATTTATACCCGGAAGAGGGGGAGCCTGCGGTCTGGTGCAGGCAGTATTCTAAGTCATTTGCAACAATTATTTCAAGATTTATCACATGGTTCATCTCCCTCACTTGAGCTACCCTACAGGCATAGCAAAGCCAGGCGCTGCCAAAACGGGCCAACAGCGCCATAGAACCCAGCACTACTTGCTTATGGCTTCATGCTACGTGCCGCATCAGCTCCACGTATGCTGTCTTCCTTGTGGCCACCGCAAAGACCCGGGCGACAAGCTTGTTGCGCACCATGTTGAGGGTACACATTTTGTTCTTGCCCTCTGCCAGTCGCTTTTGGTAATAAGTTTTAAGTTCCGAATCGCTTCGGGAGGCGCTCAGGGCAGCCATGTGGAGCATCTTCTTGACCTGCTTGTTTGCCAGCGGGCTCACCTTGGTTTTCCCCCTGATGCTGGTGCCCGACTGCCACTCAAAGGGAGCAATGCCGGCATAGCAGGCAAACTTACGCCAGGTGGCAAAACGGGTGAAGTTATGGGTAAAGACAATCAGGTACACTCCTACCAGAAAGCCCACACCCTTGATGCCGGTGATCAGCTCCAACATGCTCCTGAGCTCCTCATCCTGCTCAATAATCTCCTGCATGACCTTCTCCACACGCTTTATCTCTGTGTCCATAGCGCTGATGATCGTGGCATACGCATCCAGCAGGCCCATCAGCTGGCTGGGCAGCAGAAAACGGCGCTGCTCCTTTTGCGTGACATAGTAGCCGGCCCTGTCCCGCACCAGCCGGTCCCGCAGTGCCAACAGAGGTTGCAGCTGCATGATGGCTTTTGCCGGCAGCTTCGTCTGATGGAGCGTTTCGCGGTAGAGGTAGGCAAACTCGGCTATCCTCCTGGCGTCCACCTTATCACTCTTGCCCCTGGTGATGCCCATCGAGCGCTTGAGCTGCAGGGCCGGGACCATGGCAAAAGGAATGCCCGTCTCCTCCAGGTACACCGACAGGCAAAGGGAGTAGAGGCCGGTATGCTCGAAACAAACCAGTACCTGCCCCAGGCTTTCGGCCTGAAGTACTTTGCCCGCCCACCTGACGAAAGTATCGTAGCCGGAGCGGTCATTGCTGAACTGCCGATGCAGGTTCTTGGCATGGATAAAGACATCGATCACTGCTTTGGATACATCGATGCCGATAAAGAATCTATAGTGTTCCATAGTAAAAAATTGAAGGTGAAAGATGGTTGCCATCAGCTAAGACTTTTACAAGACCTGGCGTCTGAAATTCTAAATGGCTCCGGCAACAGGAAAGGCAGGCGCGGGGACTGATACTGCCCAAAGGCCCAAAGCCTAGCAAGATGTGAAGTTCAACCCGTGCCGTCAATATCCTTTACTGTAGATAATCATGTAAGTATACATACCTATGAAAAGAAGGGAATAAGGGGGCTTATTGTCTTCTGCGAAGGTAAAAGCAAGATGTATTTTTGTAAACAAAAAAGCGGCTCCCCTCCCACCCGGGCGGGCCCGCTGCCAGTCCACCTCGGAACTCGGCTGTTGATT
The DNA here is from genome assembly GCF_008017455.1 of Pontibacter qinzhouensis. Lineage (GTDB taxonomy): Bacteria > Bacteroidota > Bacteroidia > Cytophagales > Hymenobacteraceae > Pontibacter > Pontibacter qinzhouensis. Next base: position 35,842 of record NZ_VRTY01000057.1, read on the forward strand.
TTTTGTGGTTAACCTATTTTCTCATGGCACGAAAAAAGAAAGCCAACGCAGAGGAGCTCCTCTCCCGCCCCATCGCTCTCCGGCTCACGCAGTTGGAGTACGACCGGCTGGAGAAACTTCGCCTGCAAAGCGACTGCCATTCCATCGGCGAGGTGATCCGGCGGATACTGGGCAACAGGCAAGTGAAGCTGTTTCACCAGGACAGCTCCATGGATAGTGTGATGGAGGAGCTGGCTGGCATCCGGGCTGAGATTCGGGCTATCGGCATTAACATCAACCAGGTCACCCGCCACTTCAACGGATCCACCCAAGTGAGCAAGCGCGACCTGCTGGCCCACCAGGCCCTGCAGCAGTACCGGAAGGTGGAGACGAAAGTCAGCCTGCTGCTCTCGCTCATCTCCCAGCTGGCCAGGAAATGGTAGCCCGTATCATCACCGGCAAAAGCATCCGGGGAGCGCTCCACTACAACGAGCACAAGGTGCGGGAGGGGCAGGCCGAGCTTATCTTCGCCAGCCGTTTCCTGCAGGAGCCGGAAGAACTCTCTTTTAAGGATAAGCTGGGTCGCTTCGGGCGGCTCCTGGAGAAGAGCCCGCAGGTAAAGACCAACACGCTCCACATCTCCCTTAATTTCGCTTTCGGCGAGCAACTGGAGGAGGAGCGGCTGCAGGTCATCGCCCTCCGGTACATGGACATGATCGGCTTCGGGGAGCAGCCTTACCTGGTCTACCGCCACCACGACGCAGCCCACCCGCACCTGCACATCGTCACCACCAACATCCGCTCCGACGGCAGCCGGATAGACCTCCACAACATCGGCCGGCTCCGCTCCGAACCGGCCCGGCAGGCGCTCGAGCTGGAGTATGGGCTGGTGCAGGCCGAGCGAATGAAAAAGGAGGAGGCGCTCCCCCTGGAACCACTGCAGCTGGAGAAAGCACTATATGGCAAGTCAGAGACAAGGCGCAGCATCGCCCGCATCGTCTCAACGGTGACCCGCCACTACAACTACACCAGCCTGGCCGAGCTCAACGCCGTGCTGCGCCACTTCGGCGTGATGGCAGACAGGGGAAGGGAAGGCACGCAGATGCACCGGAACAAAGGGCTTAGCTACAGCATCGTGAACGGGAAGGGCGAGAAGCAGGGGGTGCCGCTCAAGGCCAGCACCCTGCCGGGCAAACCCACGCTGGCTTACCTGGAAAAGCAGTTCGAGAGGAACGAACTCAGCCGCCGCCCCCTGCAGCTCTCCCTGCGCACCGGGATCGACAAGCTCTTCCACAGCCAGCCACGCATGAGCCGGGAGGATTTTGTGAAGCGCCTGGCCAGGGAGCACGTGCACGTTGTCTTCCGAGAGAACAGCCAGGGAATCACCTACGGCGTCACCTACATCGACCATCGGCATAAGGCCGTCTTCAACGGCAGCGAGCTGGGCAAAGCCTATAGCGCCAAAGCCATCACAGAGTGCTTCAGCCAAAATGCAGCACGGACGGAACAGGTTGGCAACACCAGGCAGGAGGTATCACGACAGCAGGGAACTGCCGGAACGGCCCGCCTGGCAGGGCAACATGAGCAGGAAGCAGCACGGCTAAACAACTCTGATGCACCCGGGCTACTGGAGGCGCTTCTGAAAGCGGAACATCAGAATCACCTGCCGGAACCGCTTCGAGGCAAAAGAAAAAAGCGCCGCAGAAAACCCAGGCTCTGAGGGCAACTTTGAACTCTTAACTTTTAACTCTAAACTTAAAAACGTGAACACCGGGGAAAATACACAAGGCCTGCGCCAGATCATCGACTTCACCCGGCTGCTGAGCCTGGTGATCCTGGTCCTGCATTTTTACCTAAGCTGTTATGCCGCCTTTGCAGCGTGGGAGCTGACGGCCCCTATCGTGGACCGCATGCTGCTCAACATCTGGAAGCTACCACTATTCCAGGGCCTGCTGGCTCCGAAAGCGGCCGCGCTGCTCCTGCTGGCTGTCTCGCTGCTGGGTGCCAAGGGCAGGAAGGACGAGCACCTCAAAAAGAGCACCATCTGGCTATACCTGCTGCCGGGACTGCTGCTGTACGCAGGAAGCGGTGTGCTCCTATCGGTTACGCTGGAGGCTACGATAGCCGCTGCCTGTTACATAGGCACCACGGCACTGGGTTACCTGCTGCTCCTGGCCGGTGGCACCCGGCTCTCCCGCCTGCTGAAGCTGCGGCTGGGCCAGGATATCTTCAACCGCCTCAACGAGTCCTTCCCACAGGAGGAGCGCCTGCTGGAGAACGAATACTCCATCAACCTGCCGGCCCACTACCATCTCCAGGGAAAGCAACGCCGCAGTTGGATCAACATCATCAACCCCTTCCGGGCCCTGCTTGTCCTCGGCACCCCCGGGGCCGGCAAGTCCTACTTCGTCATCCGCCACGTCATCACCCAGCATATCCGCAAAGGCTTCACCCTCTTCCTTTACGACTTCAAGTACGACGACCTGACCCGCATCGCCTACAACACCCTGCTCAAGCACCAGGACAAGTACCCGGTGAAGCCGCAGTTCTACGTCATCAACTTCGACGACCTCTCCCGTACCCACCGCTGCAACCCGCTCGATCCGGGCACGATGAACGACATTACCGACGCCACCGAGGCCTCCCGCACCATCATGCTGGGGCTTAACCGGGAGTGGATCAAAAAACAGGGGGATTTCTTCGTGGAGTCGCCCATCAACTTTGTGACGGCCATTATCTGGTTCCTCAAAAAGTACCAGGAAGGAAAATACTGCACCTTGCCCCACGTCATCGAGCTCATGCAAGCCCCCTACGAGCAACTCTTCTCCCTGCTCCGCACCGAGCCGGAGATCGAGGTGCTCATCAATCCCTTTGTCTCCGCCTTTGAGCAGGAGGCGGTGGACCAGTTGGAGGGGCAGATCGCCAGTGCCAAGATCAGCATGGCCCGCCTGGCCTCGCCGCAGCTCTACTACGTGCTATCCGGCAACGACTTTACGCTGGACCTCAACAACCCGCAGGCACCCAAGCTCATCTGCCTGGGCAATAACCCGCTCAAGCAGCAGGTGTACGGGGCGGTGCTCTCGCTTTACGTCTCCCGGGCCGTGAAACTGGTCAACCAGAAAAACAAGCTCAAGAGCAGCCTGATCTTCGATGAGTTCCCCACCATCTACTTCAACGGCATCGACAGCCTCATCGCCACCGCCCGCTCCAACAAGGTGGCCACCACGCTGGGTGTGCAGGACTACAGCCAACTCAAGAAGGACTATGGTCGGGAGCAGGCCGAGGTGGTGATGAACATCGTGGGCAACGTCATCAGCGGGCAGGTGACAGGCGAAACGGCCAAACAGCTTTCCGAACGCTTCGGCAAGATTCAGCAGCAGCGCGAGAGCGTCTCCATCAACAGCAACGACACCTCCGTCAGCCGCTCCACGCAGTTAGACGCCGCCGTACCGGCTTCCACCATTTCCTCCTTATCCTCCGGGGATTTCGTAGGCATGGTGGCTGACGACCCGCAATGCCCCATCGCGCAGAAAGCCTTCCACGCCACCATCCGCAACGACCACAAAGCCCTGGCCCGGGAGGAGAAAACATACGTACCGCTACCGCAAATCCGGCAAGTAGATGCAGCTAACGTGCAGGCAAATTATAGGAAGATAAAAGAGGAAGTGGAGCAGATCCTGGCTAATTAATTCAAGTTGCGATTATACACATCTGTTGATGGTGTAGGCAAAAATAAAAAGTACCAGCTTCA
>NZ_VRTY01000058.1 GCF_008017455.1 Pontibacter qinzhouensis
CTTCACGCGCCGGCCGCACTTAAAGGTAACGCACAGGCGCAGTAAAGTGGCTGTGGCAAACGGTGCCAAGAGCATGAAAACGAACGCTTCCGGCAAACCAAGCCAAACCGAAATAGACCTGATTCTCGATAAAATCTCAAGCTCCGGCTACGAAAGCCTCTCTAAAGAAGAGAAGCAGAAGCTGTTTATGGCCAGTCAGAAAGACTAAACCACCTGTTGTATGGCAGCCTTCAGAAATGTGCCGGAAGAGTGGCAGCGGCTCGACTGGATTCTTTTCCAGAACGGATGGGTAAGCCTGTACCAGCGGAAAGAGATTCTGATAGCCGATATCAGCTGGTTCCGGAGCCAGCGCTACCGGGTTATCGATTTCGACTGCAGCAAGTGGGCCGACGAGCACGCGGCTCATTCTGACCTGAAAGCAAAATTCCATTTTCCTGACTCGTACGCCAATACTCCTGGAGCACTACGAGATGCCCTGGCTGCACATGATATAACCGGAATAGGACAGGTGGTGGTGCTACATCAGTTCGATGCAGTAGACCAGGAACTGGGGCAGTCGCTGCTAAATAGTTTTGCCGACAGTGCCCGTCTGCACATGCTGCGTGGCGAACGGCTGCTGGTGCTGGCCCAACTCAACACACCAGAAAACTCCTACATCACCGCAGGCAAAAGCACCGTAAGCTGGAACCCATTGGAACTACTCTAACTCCAAACCTTCTGCCCTTGACCTTTTTTTACTGAAAAAGCTTTGGAAGGCTGTTTTCATTAGAATAATTGGTTGCTGATTATTATTGGCTTAATGGTTGATTTAAAGAAGGGCCATGAAGACCTCTCACCTTGCACAGCTCCTGCGAGCGTCCGGGCAGAGTAGCCGCAACCTAATCCGTAATTTATGCTCGCCGTACAGGCTGCTTTCAGGAAAAAAACTACACACACCCTTGACATTATTTCCATGTTTTCTCTTCTGGAGGCCAATTTCATTCAAATAATCTGAGATCAGATGGCAGAAGTGATTCCTCATTATCCGACACAACTTACCTGAAGGTACTTAGTGTCTGTAAAGGCTGTGTCCGATATACTTGCTCAGGTTTACGCCTGAACAAAGTTTCTTCCCTTCTCTTTCTAAAAGTTCTTTTTTACCTGGCCTGCTATAAGTGCTTCAGCTTTAAGCTTCTGAAAGCCAATAAGTACCAGAAGTTCAGCAGGTATAGGTGTATGTGTATAATCCTATCATGTGTTAGTGTTTTTCGTTTTAAATATTTGTTAATCAAATAAATACAAGTGATGATTATGTAAAGGTTTATTGTCATGCTTTTTATAATGCTATAAAAGATGTATAAACCTGTTTTCTGGCGATACTATTTTAGATTTTCGATGTAACTTTGTAATCCTATGATTTAAGTTATGATTAAAAGTGATAGATCTTTTGAAGAAAATCCGGATGTAGTTCTTATTGGTGCTGGCATTATGAGCGCCACATTGGGCCTCATGCTCAAAGAACTTAAGCCAGATGTTAAAATTGAGGTGTTTGAAAGGCTGGAGGTAGCCGCAGCCGAAAGCTCTGATGCCTGGAACAATGCCGGAACCGGACATGCCGCCTTCTGTGAACTCAACTATACACCGCAGCGTACCGATGGCTCTGTGGATATTTCCAAGGCGGTAAACATTGCGGAGTCGTTTGAGCTGTCGAGGCAGTTCTGGGCTTACATGGTGCAACGTGGCTTTATTAAGCCAAGCTTTATTAAAAGTATTCCGCACATGAGTTTTGTGTGGGGGCAGAACAACGTGGAGTTCCTGAGGGAGCGCTATACGACCATGCAGAAATCGGCACTTTTCCAGGGCATGCAGTACTCCGAAGATTATGAGCAGCTTGCTGAATGGATGCCGCTTGTAATGGAAGGTCGCAAAAAGACAGATAAAGTAGCTGCCACCCGTATGGAGATCGGTACTGATGTTAACTTTGGAGCCCTAACACGCGATTCGTTCAGCCAGTTACACGAAATGCCTGGCGTTAACCTGCATTTTGGGCACGAAGTGAAAAAACTGAACCAGGATGCCGATGGCTTCTGGCATGTGAAGGTAAAGGAACTGAGCACTGGCAACAAGCGCAAAGTAAAAGCTAAATTTGTGTTTATAGGCGCAGGAGGAGGTTCTTTGCCTCTGCTCATTAAGTCCGGCATACCGGAAGGCAAGGGCTTTGGCGGTTTCCCGGTTAGCGGACAATGGCTAAAGTGCACGAACCCCGAGATCATTAAGCGTCATCAGGCCAAAGTATATGGCAAGGCAGCAGTAGGTTCGCCGCCCATGTCGGTGCCGCACCTCGATACGCGTGTAATAAACGGGAAGCGGGAGCTGTTGTTTGGGCCTTATGCAGGCTTTACGACCAAGTTCCTGAAGAAAGGTTCGCTGCTCGACCTGCCACTGTCTATCAAAACAGGTAACATGCGGCCCATGCTGGTAGCAGGCATCAAAAACATACCGCTTACCAAGTACCTCATTAACCAGGTGCGGCAGTCGCCGGAAGATCGGTTGCTGGCCCTGAAAGATTATTTCCCGAATGCCCGCCAGGAAGACTGGGAACTGGAGCTGGCCGGTCAGCGGGTGCAGGTAATTAAGAAAGATCCGAAACTGGGTGGTGTGCTGGAGTTTGGCACCGAGGTGGTAAGTTCTGCCGACGGCTCTATTGCCGCACTGCTCGGTGCCTCTCCTGGAGCCTCTACAGCAGTTGGCATTATGCTGAGTTTGCTGGAGCGTTGTTTCCCCGAGAGGTTTAAGGCAGCAGAATGCCAGGCTAAAATCAGGGAGATGATTCCATCTTATGGAAAATCACTGGCTGCCGATCCTGAGCTTCTGAACGAAATAAGGTCTTATACCAGCGAGGTACTGGAGCTGAACAACCTGCAGCCGGTAAACAGCTAATAGGTCTGGTCGCGGGTGAGGTACTTTAATAGCTTCGCTTTTAATACATAAAAAGAGGCGCTTCCTGAGCAGGAAGCGCCTCTTTTTATGTATGCTTCTGAAAACTAAGCTTTGGCAGCTGTCATTTTATCGAGCGCATCCATTACTTCTTTCACGTGGCCGCGCGACGTTTCCAGCAGTTGCTTCTCTTCGTCGTTCAGTTGTAGTTCAATTACTTTTTCGATGCCGTTTTTACCCAGAATAACAGGCACGCCCAGGTATACGCCATCAATGCCGTACTCGCCTTCCAGTTTCACACAAACCGGGAACACGCGGCGTTGGTCGCGTACAATGGCTTCTACCATTTGAGCTGCTGCAGAACCTGGCGCATACCAGGCAGAAGTGCCCATCAGTTTTACCAGTTCGCCGCCACCGTTTTTGGTGCGCTCCACTATGGCTGTCAGTTTATCTTCAGAAATAAGTTCGGTTACCGGAATGCCGCCAACAGTGGTGTAGCGTGGCAGTGGTACCATGGTATCGCCGTGGCCACCCATCAGCACCGCCTGAATATCTTTTGGCGAAACGTTCAGTTCTTCGGCCAGAAACGCTCTGTAACGGGCAGTATCTAAAATGCCGGCCATACCCATAATGCGGTTACGCGGGAATTTAGAGGTGATGTGTGCCGCATAGGTCATAACATCGAGTGGGTTCGAAACCACAATAATAATGGCGTTCGGAGAGTGCTTTACCACGTTCTCGGTTACCGACTGCACAATGCCAGCGTTTGTAGAAATGAGGTCGTCTCTGGTCATGCCGGGTTTGCGCGGAAGCCCTGACGTGATAACCACTACATCAGAATCTGCTGTGCGGCTGTAATCGTTTGTTACACCCACGGTGCGGGTGTCGTATAAGTTAATAGGCGACTTTTGCCAGATATCAAGTGCCTTGCCCTCAGCAAAACCTTCTCTAATATCCAATAAAACTACTTCGTTCGCTATTTCGCGGTAAGCCAACACATCAGCGCATGTTGCTCCAACGTTTCCGGCTCCAACTACGGTTACTTTCATTGCAGGATATACTTTATTTGGGTTTGAGATTCAATTAACTAGGGTAAAAATATAAAAACTATTCTCAAAAGAGGCAAATAAATAAATTATTCTTTCCGGGAGGCTGCTACAACTGCTTCCGGAGCGAACAGTAGTTAGCTTCACAGGGTCCGGAAGCGGGTATAGCCGGCGTGCAGGAAGAGATGCTGCTAAAGTGCCACAGGCATACCAGACCCTTGACCCTTTTTGGCCCAAACAGCCTTCTGGAGGGTAATTTCATTTGCATAATTGATGTGGGCTAGCCGCAGGCATAGGATATAGTGGCAATGCCGTCAACTTACGTTTGGTGAGGTCATTCTGAGCTTGTCGAAGAATCTATTTAGTACCGACTTTTACCTTTTAGTTCCCTCGGCTACACTCGGGATGACCGTTCAAATTCTTTAAGTTTATGCCTTTGGGTATAGTGATGGCCCCGGGTGTTTACCTACAGCGCCACTACCCTTGTGCTGCTAAGGCTGTCGTGCAAAGCCCGCGACAGGTAAGCCGGTGCAGTCAGTAAAAGCCGGAACAACCAGGCAACCAATGTAAACGGTCGGGTAAAATACCGGATGGTGGCGCAGGTAAAGGAGATGCGCCCTCCTGAGATGGAGGTTACTTTCAGGCCGAGCAGGTATTTACCGATCGTAGCCTGCCAGGGGGCACTTTCGGCACCGGCAAAATAGAGCCATCCGAACAAAAGGTGCAGCACACGTTCTGGTTTCAGAAATAAAGCTGATTCGTCGCTGCTGATGGTCACATAATCTACAAAACCGATGATGGCAGATAGCAACAGGCAGTCGAACAGCAGGGCTGCAGCACGAGCGCTGGTGGCGGCGATCTGTGGGTTCTGGCTGGACTTATTGTAAACGAGCTGCATAAGGCTAGGGTAAAGCTGAGCTGAGGTTTAGGCGTTTTCATGTATACTGCCAGCAGGCCGTCGGGTTTCAGGTAATCAGGATTACTTGTAGGTTAGAAGAGGGCGAGCTGCTGTTCAGGTTTCAGCACACCCTCGTGCCGCAGCAGCCACTCTTTTCGCCAGAGGCCGCCTGCATAGCCCGTCAGGCTCCCATTGCTGCCGATAACGCGGTGGCAAGGTACCACCAGGCACAGCGGGTTTCTGCCGTTGGCGGCTCCAACGGCGCGTATGGCTTTTTCGCCACCAATGGCCCTGGCTACCTGAAGGTAAGAGAATGTTTTTCCAAAGGGTATCTTCTGGAGTTCCTGCCACACCTGTTGCTGAAAGGCAGTACCATGTGGCGCAAGCGGTAAATCGAACTGTTGCCGCTCACCGTTAAAATACTCCGCAAGCTGGGCCAGGCCAGCAACCGCGCAGGCAGGTAGCGAGGATGTTTCTGCTCCGGCTGCCTCCACAAATAGCATGGTTTCTATACCTTGTGCAGTGCCTGTTAGCTGTATCCAACCGATGGGGGAGTTATAGTAGGTGCTAAAAACGGATGCTTCCATACAGGCAAGGTAAGGTTTTTTACCGATAAAAGAATGCGGCAGTAAAGATGATGACTATTGTATATGGTTGGTAGCCAATTATTTGTTTTTAACTGATGATGTACACATCCTATTGCGGATAGTCAAACTAGAATAAAAAATATCAGGAATTATACTTTGAAGTGGCTATACCAAACCTTTCCGGTTTCATAGACTTTAACTTTAGAAGCGGGACCTGGTTCTTGGATTTTGGTTTGCTTCGTAGCCGACAAGACGTTGCGAGGTCTGGTATAAACCTGCAAAGGCGCATTACTCAAGAACTGGTGTTAGGTACAATGAGCTGCAGTTGCTGGCAATAGGCTTACAGTTATTAAATTATATGGGAGTATTTTGCCTGATAAGTACGAGTGCTTACCCTTGACCTTATGGAACTGAAAAACCTTTGGAAGGGCTTTTTAATTGAAATAATTTATAGCTAAGTATCTGATGCTCCTCTAATTTAATTTTTTGAATTGTACACCTAAAAAGGACTTTAAAGCGGCCAAAGGCCGCTCTTGGATCATAATTTTTAATTTTTAATTTGGCGAAACACTTTGTAGGGCGAAAAGCGGCTATACTAACTCGGTGAGCTCTAAGGTGCTTTTTAAAGGCCTCTTGCTGCTCCTGCAGCCAGCCATTACTTTTTAGCCACAGCTTTTTCTGCTGGCGTAAACCGTTCTATGTCGCTAGTAACAGGCTCTACGCTCATGAGGTAGCGGTAAATGGCGCGGAGGTCGCTTTCTTCCATGCCACCATACATGCTCCAGGGCATAATGGTATTAAAGTCATCTGCTGCTATTTGATGGGCTAAAGCTTCGGGAGTGGCTGTGTCTTTAAAGCGTTTCAGAAAAGCTTCTTCTGTCCAGGTGCCGATGCCGGTGGTTTTGTCGGGGGTTATGTTGGCGGAACGCAAGGTGCCAACAGGCATTTTAAACTCCATGCCACCCGCCAGGTACATGCCTTCTACAGGAGTTCCTTTTACTTTTGGTGTGTGGCAGTCGCCGCAGCCACCTATGGTTACCAGGTATTTTCCTTTGGCGGTAACATCGTCGAGGGCAGTTTCTGGGGCAGGCACATAATTAGCAGGCATGGTGCGCAGAATCAGGTTCATCGGGAAATCTGCTTTAGAGGCAGGAACCGTATTTTTTATGGGTTCCAAGGTGCGTATATAGGCTATAATGGCACGCACATCAGCATCTGTCATTTTAGCGTAAGACTGGTAGGGCATTACCGGAAAAAAAGGTTCACCGTTTCTGCTAACGCCAGAAGTAATGGCGCGGTAAATTTCTCCGTCGGTCCAGGTGCCAATGCCGGTTTCCGGGTCGGAGGTAATGTTACGGGCGTAAAACGTACCCGGGAAACCCATTTCGTGGCTGAACCGCTCACCGCCTTTGCCTTCGGTTTGGGGGAGCACAGGTCCTGAGAAACGTGTCCAGTCACGCTCCGAGTGGCAATCTATACATACCGTTACATGGTTGGCCAGGTACTCGCCACGTGCTACCAACGCCGAGGTTTTATCTACTGTAAGGGCAGGGGCAGGATCTACATTCGGTAAAGCATAGCGTACATACAGCACACCCGCTGCTGCAACAACAAAAATAGCAACAAGTGCAAAGCCGATAATTTTAAAAGCTTTCTTCATAGATTATCCTATTGATTTGCTATAGATAGAGATATTCAGATGCTACTATGACCGCAGGGACTGGAGAGTAATTATCTAATTTCAAAAATAAATATAATATATGCAAGTAAGTAGTCGGGTTTTACTATATTTATTTAAGTGTTATAACCTTGATGATCAGTGCGTAACATAAAAAAGCCGCAGAGGTAGATACCCCTGCGGCTTTTGCTGTACTAGTGGTGTTTTATTTAAACGTATCCTGGCTGTCTATCACTTTTACACTTTTAATATTCAGGTCATACGTAGCAATGGTGTTGTCTTCGGCTACTACTTCGGCAGGCAAGCCTTCTTTAACCAGGTTCGAGTAGCTCATAGGCGATGGTGTGTTCTCGCGGAGTGCCTCTGCCAGTGGCTCCGCCTCGCTGTCGTCGGTAACAATAGTGACGAACATGTTATTTACCTGCCAGTATTTTTTTACCGTGTTGTTCACATCTTCTACCGTCAGTTTTTCCAGCAGGGCATCCATCTCCTGCAGATAATCCTGCCGGCCATAAAATTGCGAGTCCATCAGGAAACCCAGCTGCTTTTCTTCTGTCTGGATGTAGAGCTTCATGTAAGAGCGCAGAAACTTGCGGGTCAGCTCAAACTCCTCTTGTGTCATGCCGTTCCTGACCAGGTTGTCAACCTCCCGAATGGCCAGGCGCAGGGCGAAATGCGCATGCCCTACGGTTATATCTTTTAGTTCGGGGTATTGTTTGCGCAGGCCTTCGGCAATCTGCACCGGCCTGATCCAGAGGGCGAAGTAGTTGGAGGTGCGGGGCACGCCGGGGTTTGGGAGCATGCTGCTGCCGCCATTGTCGTACCACTCTATGTAAGAGTAGTCGCCGTAGTTCATGGAGCGGGTGCTGCGGATTTTGTCGTAGAGTTTGCCGTAGCTTTTGCGGTGCTCCCCCAGGTAAGAGTTGGCTACCATCAGGGCCGCAAACTCGTCGGCAGTGCGGGTAATGGGCATGGGTGTTCCGGTGAAAATAGCCGAGCCAAGGGCATCAGATTTCTTAATAATCTCGACCTGCACGCCGTTTGGCTGGTTTGGTCTGCCCGCTGCCGGAATAGTTGGCTCGGTTTCAGGTAGCTGCGCCACATCCTGCTTCAGCTGGCTGAGGAACTCGGGGCTGTAGTTGCCTGCTACGCCGATCATAACATTGTGGCGCGTAAAGAAAGTACGGTAGTGGTTCGTTACATCTTCCAGGGTAATGCTTTTTACGCCTGCTGAAGTGCCCTCTGGTTTATGCTGGTAGTTAGTGCCTCTGAACAAAAGATCTTCGAGGGCCTTTTTGCTGTACTCCTCATCGGAAGAAGCCCGGATTACCTGATCGACATAATTCTGCTGGTTCGAGATAACGCGCTTAAAGTCTTCTTCGGCAAAGGCAGGCGTTAGCAGGATGCCGCGCATCATCTGGTAAAACTCCTCCAGGAAATCCTGGTGAACGGAAAAGGTAAAGGTGGTTACTTCTTTGTCTACGTTAACAGAGTATTGGGCTGCCATAGGGTAGAGCTTGTCTTTGATCTGGGCCAGTGTCATGGTCTGCGATCCGCTCTCGGTCAGGAGTTGGGCGGTGGTAAAGGTAAGGCCTTCTTTACCGGCAGGGTCAGACATGGAGCCATTCTTAAACATCAGCTTAAACGTAACCTTGTTCGACTCCGGCCGCTGCAGCTCCACTGTTTTACCCGGACCAAAAGCCAGGTTGGCATCGAAGGTGCGGGGAGTAGAGAAGGTGCTGGCTGGTGCAGATGTGGCAGGTGGTGTACTGGTTTGCGTTGCCTGTGGTTGTTTGGCACACGATGCTGCCGCCAACGCAAGTGGTACTATATATGCAGCTAATTTTTTCATGCTAAGTACAATAACAGATTTTTTGATTGACTGATTGAGTGAATAAGTGAAGGCATTTAGTGCAGCAGAAAGTAATGTTTACCGGGTTGGAGTAATTATTCTAATGAAAATGGCCTTCCGAAGTTTTTTTTGCTATTTGCTTCTAAGGGTACAAGCCGACACGTATAAGCAGCTGCGCCGGTAGTTACTTAACAGGCGATTTTTCGGCAGGCGAAATGGTGCCTACTGTCAGGGTTTGGTTTACGAAATACTTCTTTGCCACTGCCATCAGGTCTTTGGCCGTAATGGAGTCGTAGAGGCTGTAGGTGTTGTTTAGCGACTCCGGATCTCCTGTAAGCCAGATAAAGCGCGCCAGCGAGTTGGCAATGGCGTCGGGGCTGTCCATGCTCATGGCGAAGCCGTATTTTATGCGCGATTTGGTTTCCTCTAGCTTGCGGCTGTCTATGGGCTTGGTTTTGGCAGTATTCAGGGCCTTGGTCAGTTCGTCTTTCACATACTGCAGGTCTTCTGGTTTTGCCACAGAAGCCGATATGCCAATCAGGTTTGGGTCGCGGGCAAACTGTGCACTTCCTCCAATAAACCGGGCTTTTTGCTCTTTTACCACCAGCTTGCGGTACAGGTCGGAGTTTTCGGCAAACAAAATGGTGGTAAGAATGTTAAGAGCCGGCAGGTCTTTATTTTTGTCGGAGAAGGCCGGACCTTTGTAGTTCAGGCTCAGGTACGGCGGGAAACCGGCTTGTTGCACGTGGGCATAGCGGGTCTGCGTCTGCATGGGTTCGGCCGGAATCTGCGCCTGGTAACTGCCCCGTTTCCAGCTGCCAAAGTACTCTTCCGACAGCGCATTTACGCGCTCCGGCGTTACATCACCTACCACAATAATGGTGGTGTACTCAGGGCGGTAAAAACGGTTAAAAAACTCAAGTGAGTAATCGTACTGGTTCGGCATGTCTACTACATCCTCGAAAAAGCCCATGGTGGTGTGCGCATAGGTGTGTTTGGTAAAGGCAGTGCTCACGGTTTTTTCGTAGAGCTGCTGGTAAGGGCTCGCCGAGTTTTTGGTATACTCACCTTTTACGGCTCCGGCCTCTGTTTTAAAGTCGTGTACCGAGTACTTCAGGTTCTGGAAACGGTCGGCCTCCAGTTCAAACATTTTATCGAGCATTTCGGCGTTGCCGGTCATGTGGTACAGGGTGCGGTCCAAGGAGGTGTTAGCGTTGGCAGAGGCTCCCATGGCTTTCAGAATGTTACTGTAGGCTTCGGTCGGGTATTTGTCGGTGCCCCGGAACATCATGTGCTCAAAAAAGTGGGCAAAGCCGGTCTTGCCCTGCTCCACCTCTTCGCGCGAGCCGGCCCGCACTAGCAGGTAAAATGCCGCAAGCCCCGGGCTGTTATAAGGTACCGTTACTACATTAAGGCCATTGTCGAGCTTTTTCTGGTGGATGGGATAGGGCAGAATTTTGTTGTTTGTGCTGTTCTGCGCCAGTACTGCTGTAGCGGCAAAGACCAGTAGCAGCAACACGGCGATCGGTTTAAGGTTCATAAAAAGTTAAGTTAGATGTAATAAGTTTAGGTTACGTTTGGCTTTAAGGCTATAAAAGTAGCAAATGTTGTACTTAAAATGGCGTGCTTAAGATGCAGCTGAGGGTAAAAACAAAGTGCTTGATAAAATAGTTTTGGCTGATGAGCTGCAGGAGGATTGAAGCTCCTAAGTAATTATTCGAATGAAATAAGCCTTCCGAAGCATTTTCATCTAAATCTTGTCAAGGGTTTGCCCTATGATGTTTAGGAGTAGGTGCTTGTCTCTGACACGCTCGCAGGAGCTGCGCACGTTGGGAGGTCTTGGCTGCTGTTCCGTAAAATTACGACCAATGAGGCTTGTGTGCCAATTTCTGATTTTTAATTTCTAATTTGACTGTGTACTATAGGTAATTACAGTATCTTAAGGCAAATTGAAATTTTAAAAATTACTACCTGAAAAGCTTACCCGTATGTTGTACTGGCGCATAGAGGCCCTCCATTTAAAGCTGAAATATACCTGGAAGATTTCGAGGAACGCCAGCAATGAGAAAACCAACTTTCTGGTACAGGTGTCGGATGGTACATTTAGCGGATTCGGGGAGGCAGCACCTAATATTCGCTACGGCGAAACACCGGAGCTTTTGCTGAAGCAGTACCAGGTGCTGCTGATGGCGGGCCTGGCCAATGTGCGCTCCATGGAAGACCTGTTGGAGTTACTTACCGAACACTCCCCGGTTAACTCGCTGCGGTTTGCCGTGGAGTCGGCGTACCTGCACTATTTTTGCCAGCACAAAGGCATAGCGGTGCATGCGCTGCTGGGGCAGGAGGCACCACACCAGCAGGCCACCTGCTTTTCGTTGCCGATAATGGAGGTGGGAGAGGTAGCGGAGTTTATACAGAAAAACCAGCTGCACCGTTTCCGGAGCCTGAAACTGAAAGTGAACCGGGAGCAGGGCCAGGATTTGGTGGAAGAGGTGCTCCGCATAACCCACAACCCGCTTGTGATTGATGCCAACGAAAGCTGGCACGACCCCGACGACCTGATGCATTTTCTGGAGAAGCTCGATAACCGGCGGGTGCTGTTTGTGGAACAGCCCATGCCAGCCTCGCATGTGGCAGCCTACGCGCATATAAAAGACAAAAGCCCGATACCGTTCATTGCCGATGAGTCAGTTATTGACCAGGTAGATATGGAGCTGATTCGGAGCCAGTTTCATGGCATTAACATAAAACTGATGAAAGCGGGTGGTTACCTGAACGCGGTGCGCCTGCTCAAAGAAGCCCGTAAGTTTGGCCTCATGACCATGATCGGGTGCATGGTGGAAACTACACTCGGTATCTGGTCTGCCATGCAAATGAGCGGCTCCTTCGATTTTGCCGACCTCGATGGCTACCTGATTCTGGAGGAGGAGCCTTTCGGCCTGGTAAACGAGAAAGACGGAGTGCTGTACCTGAAGCAGTAGCGGCAGATAGAATAGCGCTGTAGGGCAAGATAGCTTAGGGTTGGCAGCCTTTCTAAAAGTGGCGCTTATTTTATCAAATATTAAAATATTGCTAACATTTTTAAATTTTTTATTAAATATTTGATTCATTTTCAGTTATTTGCAAACAACTAGCTGTAATTTTAGCAGGGGTATAAGAGGCAAAAGCTGCCAAAGAACCCTATCACGATCTAAACAATTATCTTATCTGCTATGAGGATAGAGGAAGAGATTAAACAATACTCCTTTCAGGATGAGCATCATAAGGCTTATATAAACCTGGTATATACATCAGGGTGGTTACAACTGGCGCAAAGCAGTCTGTTTAAAACCTACGGGCTCACGCTCCCCCAGTACAACATTTTGCGGATACTCCGGGGCCAGCACCCAAAACCAGCCACCGTGAGCCTGCTGATAGAGCGCATGCTCGATAAAACATCTAATGCCTCGCGCATTGTAGACAAACTGGAAGCTAAAAAACTCGTGACCCGCAGCCAATGCGAGCACGACCGCCGCACCGTAGATGTGCTGATAACTGACAGCGGCCTGGCCTTATTAAAGCAGATGGATGGCCTGGAATTGAGTGGAAAGCCAGGTTTTAGAAATCTTGCCGAAGACGAAGCCCGCGAACTGAACCGCTTACTCGACAAAATAAGAGACTGACATTTTTAACCTCTAACAGCCCTTCCCATGAAAAAGAACACCTTTCTTGCTGCCTTTGCTGCAGTAGTTATTTTCTCGGCCTTTAAAAGCGGCCCATCCGAAACGGGTAACCTGGCTGTTGCTGTTACCACCGAAGTTGCTGCTCCGGCTAAAGGCAAAACCTACCAGGTGGTGCTCGATAAAAGTGAACTGAAGTGGAAGGCAGCCAAGGTAGTGGGAGAGCACTACGGTACGCTCCGGTTAAAGAGTGGCGACCTTACAGCCGATAAAAGCAAAGTAACAGCTGGCACTTTTGTAATAGACATGGCCAGCATCGTCTGCACCGACAATGCCAAGGTAGGCGCGCACCTGCTAAACGACGACTTTTTTGATGTACCCAATCACCCGACTGCTACTTTTAAAATAACCAGTGTAAAACCTTTGGCTAACGCGGCGGCAGGCAAACCCAACTATAGCGTAACCGGCGATATGACCATAAAAGGAATTACCAATCCCGTTACGTTTCCGGCTATTATCTCTGTAAAAGATGGTGTGGTTACAACAAAGGCCGATGTGGTGATAGACCGGACCAAATTCGATATTAAGTACCGCTCCAGCAACTTTTTTGAGGGCCTGGGCGATAAAGCAATCAACAACGACTTTACTGTCGCGCTGGATGTAGTGGCCCAGCAGGCAGCTATTTAACGAGGCAAAGCTCCCGTGTCTAAACCGCCTGGTGCCATCTTCAGGTGCCGGACGGTTTTTTATTTTCCAAAGTTTAGGCTTTTCTGCTCAAGAATTATAATATTGCCGCCGGTTGAACTCTCTCAGTTAAACCAGCGGGCAGTTGTTGGCCCCTAAAAGTAACTTCACCCCATTTTTAATGCCCCTTTCGGTTAATAACCAGGTGTTAACCCTTGCCCGTTTTTGCCTGTTTTTTCTTTGGAAGGCAATTTCCATTAGAATAATTGGTCCGGGCCCGGCGCATGGTACCTCTTGGTGCATCCGTAAAGAACAATTTCCAGGCAAACATGAAAAAAGCACTTGTTACAATTTTCGCTCTGTTTACTCTCTCTGTATCTGCTCAAACACCTCTGGTAAACAAGGTGTCAGATCCGGTGGAATGGGTAAACCCGCTTATGGGCACAGACTCGAAGCACAGCTTGTCGAACGGGAACACCTACCCGGCTATTGCCTTGCCCTGGGGCATGAACTTCTGGACTCCCCAGACAGGAAAAATGGGCGATGGCTGGGCCTATATGTACAGTGCCGACAAAATACGGGGCTTTAAACAGACACACCAGCCATCGCCGTGGATGAACGATTACGGGCAGTTTGCCATTATGCCGGTTACCGGAAAGCTACGGTTTAACGAAGACGAGCGGGCCAGCTGGTTTTCGCACAAAGCAGAAATTGTAAAACCCTACTACTACAGCGTGTACCTGGCCGACCACGATGTAACAACAGAAATGGCTCCTACAGAGCGTGCGGTCAGCTTCCGGTTCACGTTTCCGAAAACAGATAGCGCCTATGTAGTAATAGATGCCCTGGATAAAGGTTCTTATGTGAAGATTGTGCCGCAGGAGAACAAGATTATCGGGTACACCACCAAAAACAGCGGCGGCGTACCCGATAACTTTAAAAATTACTTTGTCATTCAGTTCGACAGGCCTTTTGCCTACACCAATGTTTGGAATGCTGATGGCCTGCAGGGAAACAAGCTGGAGTTGCAGGCAGACCATACGGGCGCAGTAGTCGGGTTCAAGACGCAGAAAGGCGAGCAGGTGACAGCACGTATAGCCTCCTCGTTTATCAGCCATGAGCAGGCCGCCCTGAACCTGAACGAGATCGGGAACGACAGCTTCGATACCGTGAAGGAGAAAGGGAAACAGATCTGGAATAAAGAGCTGGGTAAAGTGGCTGCCGAAGGTGGCACCGTAGAACAAATGCAGACTTTCTACTCCTGCCTGTACCGCTCCCTGCTCTTTCCGAGGAAGTTTTATGAGCTAGATGCCAATGGCAAAGTAGTGCACTACAGCCCCTATAACGGCAAGGTGCTGCCTGGCTACATGTTTACAGACACCGGCTTCTGGGATACCTTCCGGGCACTTTTCCCGTTCCTGAACCTGATGTACCCCACCATAAGCGCGCAGATGCAGGAAGGTTTGGCGAACACGTTTAAAGAGGGCGGCTGGTTGCCGGAGTGGGCAAGCCCCGGTTACCGCGATGTGATGGTTGGCAATAACTCTGCCTCGGTGGTAGCAGATGCTTACCTGAAAGGAATTCGCGGGTACGACATCAACACACTCTACAAGGCCGTGCTAAAAGGTGCTGAGAAGGAAGGACCATTACCTGCAGTGGGCCGCGCAGGTGCCGGTTACTATACCAAGCTGGGGTATGTGCCCTACGATGTCGGCATTAACGAAAACGCTGCCCGCACCCTGGAATATGCCTACGACGATTTCTCTATTTACCAGTTGGCAAAAGCACTTAAGCGGCCGAAAAAGGAAGTTAATCTGTTTGCACAACGCGCTTTAAATTACCGCCACCTCTACGACCCTGCCACCGGCCTGATGCGCGGCAAAAACAAAGATGGCAGCTTTCAGGCTCCGTTCAACCCTTTTAAGTGGGGCGATGCCTTTACCGAGGGTAACAGCTGGCATTATACCTGGTCCGTTTTTCATGATGTGCAGGGGCTTATAGACCTGATGGGAGGGAACACGAAATTTGTAGCCAAGCTGGATTCTGTTTTTTCGCTGCCACCTGTTTACGACGAGAGTTATTATGGATCTGTTATACATGAGATACGTGAAATGCAGATTGCCAACATGGGGCAGTATGCGCACGGCAACCAACCCATCCAGCACATGATCTACCTCTACAACTATGCCGGCGAACCCTGGAAAGCGCAGCACTGGGTGCGGGAAACCATGAACCGCATGTACCAGCCAACTCCGGACGGCTACTGTGGCGATGAAGACAACGGACAGACTTCTGCCTGGTATGTGTTTTCTGCTTTAGGTTTTTACCCAGTTACACCGGCTACCGATCAGTATGTGGTGGGAGCACCCTTATTCAGAAAAGTGACCTTGCAACTCGAAAACGGAAAGCAGGTGGTCCTGAATGCGCCCGACAACAGCGCTGAGAACAAGTACATCAGCAGCATGAAGTTTAACGGCAAGCCTTACCAGCAAAACTGGCTGAGTCATTCTGAGCTGCTGAAAGGTGCTGTACTGGAATTCGGCATGTCTGCCAAACCTAACCTGGAAAGAGGCACGAAAGCGGATACTTTTCCTTATTCGCTTTCGCGGGAGAAGTAAGGTTGTTCAGTAGTTCTGCTCTGAGTAATTAATTCAAACCTTCTGAAGGAATTTTTCTAATGAAAAACCCCTTCAGAAGGTATTTTACTTTAAAGTGGTCAAGGGTAGCTAATAGCACCTAACCCAGCTTACAAAACCTGCAAGCCTTTTCGCCAGTACTCGCTCAATAAAGCATCATCGGGGGCCAGTTCTGTGATAATGGTATGCACGTTTTCGATGTGAGCGACTTTGTAAGGCTGTGTCGTGTTTAGTTTCTCTGATAAAGGCAAAGACACTACGTGTTTGGCACAAGCCAGCAAAGCCTGTTTTGTAAGTGTTTCTTCCCGGTCAAAATCCGTAATGCCCAGGTCGTGGTGCAGGCTGCGGGTGCCGATAAAGCAGATATCGGCATGCAGGTCGCGCACAAAGTTAATTACATCAAGCCCAACAGCCACCTGCGCATTTTTCAGGATTTTGCCGCCAATAAAAATGGTTTCTACTTTGGGGTGCTCAGACAGTTGCAGCGCTATGGGTAAACTGTTAGTAAATACAGTTGCCTGTAAGTCGAGAGGTAGCTGGCGGGCCAGTTCCAGGTTGGTGGTGCCGCCATCCATCACCACCACAAAATCGTCTTGTATAAGCGGAACGGCTTTCCGCACAATGGTTACTTTCTCATCGTGCGCATAAATTTCGCGGTCTTTGTGACTGAACGGGATGTAGGCATTCTGCATGGCTCCACCATGCACCTTCTTTATCTGACCACTGTCCGAAAGTTCTTTCAGGTCTCTGCGGATAGTGTCTTCCGATACATTCAGGGTCAGGCTAAGCTCCGAGGAGAGTACCCGGTTATGTTTTCTTATTTCCTCCAGTATAAAGTTCTGCCGTTCTTGTTTTAGCATGTTCTTTCAATTTATTGCATGATTGGCTGGTGCAAGAGCATTTTAAAGTTAAGAACAATCTTTAAAATTGCTCTATAATAAAGCTTTTGGTAGCAAATATCTACTTCAGAATGCTTATAAGTCCTATTTTTCTGAATCAAAAACTTTTAAAGATGCATAGTTCGGCATAATAAGTGCGTGTTTATGCTTATTTTTTGCGGGTTTGTTTTGATTTGATATTTTTTGTTCCAATATTTAACCTGTCAGTTTCAAATAGCTCTCCCAGAAACCATAGCTTAAATGACTACAAGAAGAAACTTTATAAAAGCAACAGGATTGGCGGTAGCCGGAGTAGCTTCAGGCTTTACAGCTGTTCCGTCTTATGTAGTGGCAGATCCCTTTGCTACCAAACGCCCGGCCCCTGCAAACCGGAACTTTACCAGCAAAGCCGTGGAGAAGACGATAAAGGATGTAAAGAAAAAGATCGCTGATAAAGAACTTGCCTGGCTTTTTGAGAATTGCTTACCTAACACCTTAGACACCACCGTGCACTACCAGGTGCTCGACGGTAAACCAGACACCTTCGTAATTACCGGCGATATAGAGGCAATGTGGCTACGGGATTCTACAGCGCAGGTATGGCCTTACCTGCCCCTGGCCAACGAAGACAAGCAGCTGCAGGACATGCTGGCGGGAGTTATAAACCGGCAGGTAAAGTGTATCCTGATCGACCCTTATGCCAACGCTTTTAACATGGGCGCTACCGGAAGCGAATGGGAAAAGGACCTGACAGACATGAAACCGGAGTTGCATGAGCGTAAATGGGAAATAGACTCCCTGTGCTACCCGATCCGCCTGGCTTACGGCTACTGGAAAACGACCGGCGACACTTCCTGCTTCGATGGTAACTGGGCAAAAGCCATGGCGCTTACGCTAAAAACCTTTCAGGAACAGCAACGCAAAGAAGGAAGCGGGCCTTACAGTTTTCAGCGGGTAACAGAAAAGCAGACAGATACGGTTGCCGGTGCCGGTTTTGGCTACCCTATTAACCCCGTCGGCCTTATCTGCTCCACCTTCCGGCCCTCCGACGATGCCACTATTTACCTGTTCCTGGTTCCGTCTAATTACTTTGCGGTGGTATCGTTGCGGCAACTGGCAGAAATGAGCCAGGCTATTTTAAAAGATGCAGCCTTCGCGCGCCAATGCACCAGCCTGGCTGATGAAGTGGAGCAGGCCCTGGAAAAATATGCCGTAGCAGAACACCTCGATTTCGGGAAAGTATTTCCGTTTGAAGTGGATGGCTTCGGCAACAAGCTCTTTATGGACGATGCCAACGTGCCAAGCCTGCTGGGGCTTCCTTACCTTGGAGTAATGCCTGCAACGGACCCTGTTTACCAGAACACCCGGAAGTTTGTACTGAGCACCAACAATCCATTTTTCTACAAAGGGAAAGCGGGAGAGGGTATAGGCGGCCCACACGTAGGTGTAGAAATGATCTGGCCGATGAGCATTATCATGCGGGCGCTTACCAGCAGCTCTGATGCGGAGATAAAAGACTGCCTGCGCATACTGAAAACAACGCATGCCGGAACAGGCTTTATGCACGAAACCTTTCATAAAGACGACGCGACTAAGTTTACCAGAAAGTGGTTTGCCTGGGCAAACACGCTGTTCGGTGAGTTAATACTGAAGCTGCACAAGGAACGCCCGCACTTGTTGCGCGCCTAGTACATAGTTAAATTAGAAATTCAAAATTAGAAATGAGGTGCTGAAGCAGCCATTTTTAATATTTTAAATTTGATAGAATATAAGAATTTACTTGACTATGTAGTAAGTACATTCCAGTAAGTTGTGCCGGGTGGGTGAGCAATTATTTAAATGGAAATGACCTCCAGAAGGATTTCTGTCAGAAGTTTGCCAAGGGTCTATCCGACCTGGTTCTATTACGTGTACATATTCCCTGAAAAATAACTGTCAGACTTTTTTCTTTCGCATGAAGCTCGTTTCATTACATTTCCGGAAGTGGCATTTGCTGGTTTGCCTTCCGGTGCTCGGCCTGGTGCAGGCATGCACTACCACGCATAAGGAGAGCAAAAGCAGCCATGAACTCACTACTTTTGTGAATCCGTTTATTGGTACCGGCGCACATGGGCATACCTACCCGGGTGCAACAGTGCCCTTCGGTATGGTGCAACTGAGCCCCGATAACGGTGCGCAGGGCTGGGACTGGTGCTCCGGCTACCACTACTCCGAAAATACTATTTCCGGTTTCAGCCATACGCACCTGAGCGGCACCGGCATCGGCGATTTATGCGACATTTCTGTGATGCCCGTAACAGGGGATGTAGATTTAAGCAAAGGTCCTGTGAAGGATGCAAAACCGACCTATGCCTCAGCCTTCTCGCATGCCGATGAAATAGCCAGTGCAGGATATTATGCTGTAAAGCTGCAGGATTATAATATTCGGGTAGAACTGACAGCTACCGAAAGAGCCGGATTCCATAAATATACTTTTCCTCAGTCTGATAAAGCTTCGGTTATCTTTAACCTAGGCTTCGCCATTAATTGGGACAGCCCGACTGATGCTTACCTGAAGGTAGAAAATGACTCTACAATGTCAGGGTATCGGTTATCTAAAGGCTGGGCAGAAGACCAACGGGTCTATTTCGTAGCCAGATTTTCCAAACCTTTTAAGAGCTACAGCACGGCCCTTGACAGTGTAGTGCAGGCAAGTAAAGCCGAAACAAAAGGAAAGATCGTAAAAGCTAAATTCGATTTCAACACGGCAAAAGACGAAGTTATTTACCTGAAAGTAGCTATCTCCTCTGCCAGTGTGGAGGGTGCCAGAGCTAACCTGGAAAATGAGCTGCCCCATTGGAATTTTGAGCAGGTAAAAAACGAGGCAAATACAGCCTGGAACAATGCCTTAGCCGCTATACAAGTTACAAGCCCGAACGATACGCTGAAAGAAATCTTTTATACCGCCTTGTACCACACCAAGCTTGCTCCTGTACTTTTCAGCGATGTACAACGCAACTACAAAGGAGCAGACGGGAAGGTACACCAGGCACAGGACTTCACTAAGTATACCACTTTCTCGTTGTGGGATACCTTTCGTGCTGCCAACCCCTTGCTAACGCTTGTAGAAGGCGACCGTGTAAACGACATCATCAACTCGATGCTGTCTCATTACCGGCAACACGGGCTACTGCCGGTATGGGAACTGCATGGCAACGAAACCAACACCATGACAGGCTACCATGCCATTCCGGTTATAGCCGATGCCTATTTTAAGGGGTACCGCAACTACAATGTAGCCGAAGCCTATGAGGCCATGAAGAAAAGCGCTATGCAGGATATAAGAGGAGTGAACTTCTACAAACAATATGGCTATATTCCTTCTGATTTAGAAGATGAATCTGTTACCAAAAACCTCGAATACGCTTACGACGATTGGTGCATAGCGCAGGTAGCCAAAGACTTAGGTAAAGCAGAAGACTATGCCTACTTCACCAAAAGGGCGGGCAGCTATAACCTGCTGTTCGATGCTTCTGTTGGGTTTATGAGAGGAAAAAACGTTAACGGAACCTGGAACCCTACCTTCGACCCAAAGCACTCGGCACACCGCGAAGGCACCGATTATACCGAAGGCAACGCCTGGCAACACAGCTGGTTTGTGCCACACGATGTGCAAGGGCTGATTAATTTGCACGGTGGTAACCAACAATTTATAGCAAAACTAGACGATCTTTTTAACGAAGATTCTGAAATTACCGGCGACAACACTTCTCCTGATATCTCTGGCCTGATCGGGCAGTATGCCCATGGCAATGAGCCGAGCCACCACATCGCCTATTTGTATAACTACGCCGGAGCACCTTGGAAAACGCAGCAAATGGTGCGGCAGATCATGCAGCAAATGTACCAGGCTACACCCGATGGCATAAGCGGCAACGAAGACTGCGGACAAATGTCGGCCTGGTATGTGTTCAGTGCCATGGGTTTTTACCCGGTTAACCCTGCGGAAGGCATTTATGTTATCGGGAGCCCGCTGTTTGAGGAAGTCAGCATAAATCTGAAGGGCGGCAAGCGCTTTCTGGTGGTGGCCAACCAGGTGTCAGATAAGAACATCTACATTCAGTCAGCCACTTTAAACGGTAAACCGCTAAACCGCTCCTTTATTTCGCATAAAGAGGTAGTAGAAGGAGGAACTCTGATAGTAGAGATGGGCAGCCAACCGAATAAAAAATGGGCCACTGCCGCCGGGAGTTACCCACCCTCCATGAGCAAGCGGTAGCAGTTCGTGCCAGGTATTTACAAGGTCATCGTATAGAAGTAACCCTTGACTAAATTGAATGAAAATTGCTTTGGAAGGCCATTTCCATTTAAATAATTTGACATTCTTCGCTAGTGCGAGCTTGTAGCTCGTACTTTCATCCCACTGACTTTTTGAAATGAGTACTATCAGATTGATTTCCCATTTTTTAGTCAGAAGAAATAAGAGGTACGAGCTGCAAGCTCACACCAGCGCCCTACACGCTGCTTTCCCCTTTCAGGGCCAGCTTCAGCTAGGGCAAAAAAAAGCTATGTAAACTTGTATTGATAACCACACAAGCATCCAAAAACAAAAGAAATAATGAGTAGCAGAAGGAAATTCCTGAAATTGTCTGCCCTGGGTACTACTTTTTTAAGTGGCCTGTACCCCATAGAACAAGCATTTGCCGGATCGTTGGGTAAAAAAGCAGTAAATAAACCTGTGGTAATTTCTACCTGGGACCATGGTATGCCTGCCAATGATGCTGCCTGGAAGGTATTGTCGCAGAAAGGAAATGCCCTTGACGCGGTAGAGGCTGGTGTGCGGGTGCCGGAAGGCGACCCGCGTGTCCGGACGGTTGGCTATGGCGGCTACCCCGACAGAGAAGGCAAGGTAACCTTAGATGCCTGCATCATGGACAAGGATAGCAATTGTGGCGCAGTTGCTTTTCTGCAGCACATTAAGCACCCTATTTCTGTTGCCCGCAAAGTAATGGAAGACACGCCGCACGTAATGCTGGTAGGAGAGGGAGCCTTGCAATTTGCGCTATCCAAAGGGTTTCAAAAAGAAAATCTGTTGACTCCTGAATCTGAAAAAGACTGGAAAGAATGGATGAAGGAGTCGAAGTACAAACCGGTTATCAACATAGAAAACCATGACACTATTGGCATGCTGGCGCTGGATGCGAATGGCGATTTGGCTGGCGCCTGCACAACAAGCGGAGCTTCCTACAAAATGCACGGCCGTGTAGGCGATTCGCCCATTATCGGGGCTGGCTTGTTTGTAGATAATGAAGTGGGCGCAGCTACGGCCACAGGTTTGGGCGAAGCAGTAATCCGGATGGTTGGAAGCCATTTGGTGGTGGAACTGATGCGGCAGGGAAATTCGCCGGAGAAAGCTTGCAAGCTGGCTGTGGAGCGAATTATAGCCAAGCACAAAGATGTGTCGGACCTGCAGGTAGGGTTTATTGCCTTAAATAAACAAGGAGAATATGGCGGGTATTGTATTCACAAAGGGTTTAACTATGCGGTACATACTAACTCTGGTAAAAAGTTGATAGATGGAAAGTACAAACTATAACCTTCTGGCTGGGCAGAAACTGGTACTGGAGGTGTGCGTGGAGTCTGTACAGTCTGCTGTGGCAGCTGAGAAAGGTGGTGCGCAGCGTGTGGAGCTATGCAGCGGTTTATCGGAAGGCGGTTTGACACCCAGCTATGGCCTGATTCAAGTGGTCAGGAAAAGCATCGGGATAGGGTTGCATGTGCTCATAAGGCCCAGAAGAGGCGACTTTTTATATTCTGAGCTTGAGGTAGAAATCATGAAAAGAGATATAGAAATTGCCAAGGAGTTGGGAGCAGACGGTGTGGTGTTGGGAGCTCTTAGACCGGAAGGTCATGTGGATTTGGAGCTGATGCAGGACTTTATAGCTGTGGCCAGACCGCTTTCTGTTACCTTCCACAGAGCTTTTGATGTTACTCCAGATCCTTTAAAAGCCTTAGACGACCTGATGCATTTAAAAGTAGATCGTTTGCTTACCTCAGGGCAACAAGGCACGGCCCTGGAAGGAGCAGCTCTAATAAGTAACCTAATAGAGCGTGCAGGTAATAGCTTAATTGTTATGCCAGGCAGCGGGGTGAATGAGCGCAACATGCAGGAGCTTTTAAAGCTAACCAGGGCAACAGAGTTTCATACCTCTGCCCGGAAAAAAGTAGCCAGCGACATGATATTCCGGAGAAGCGACCTGCCAATGGCCGGTGTACAGCAACTGACTGAATACGAGAACCTGGTAGCAGATAAACAAAAAATCGCCGCTATCTGTAATTTGTCGGTGGCATAATTTTTAATTTTAACCTTACCAGGCTTTAATGGAAGGTGGATTCCAGGTAAGATTCCAGGTTCTGTTGCGTAATTATCTCAAGCGGGAAAAGATCGAAATGCGGTGGTGCCTTTTTAAGTAATAAATGGTTTGCCAGGTAGTTAATGCCTAAAAATGCCTGCCGTTTCGGATTCTGGTTTATCAGAAAGTCTATGATGCCCGCTCTTAAATAGTGTATGTTCTCCTTCAGTAAATCATAGCCAACCAATCGGATATCCTTTTTCCCACTCTTTTCCAGAATAGACGAAACCAGCGAAGTGCCTTTGGAAGTAGAAACCAGAATACCCTTTAGCTTTGGGTCGGCCAGCAGATTCTCCACCTCTTTTTCTATAGCTGTTTCTTTCAGGTTGCCTAAATCGAGCGTCTTAATGTTGTAGTCAGTACCGTTGTGCTCTGCAAAATATTCTTTAAATCCTCTTTCTTTCTCAAGTAAGTGAATAGAGTTATGGCTGTCTTCGTTTATGTGCAGCACCACAAAATTGCCCGAACCGCCTTGTCCTAAGCACATTAGTTCCGCTCCGACTTTTCCGCTGCTGTATAAGTTCTGTCCGATAAAACTTAAAGGTTCTACTTCTGGTATGTTGGTATTAAACAGGATATAAGGAATGCCCATATCCTTGAACTTCTGGAAATAGGGAAGGGCCTCATGGTAAAAGATTGGAGCAACCAAAATGCCGTCAGGGTTTGCTTCCGTTACTTCTTCTGCTACGCTTCTGAAAGATTCTTTGTCATATAAGTTGAAATAGAAAGGTTCTATAGAGAACTCATATTGCGCCCACTCGGTTTCAGCCTGCGTAATGCCTTGCTCCGATTGTGCCCAGTATTCATCTAAAGAGGGGTCAGGAATTAACACGGCTATTCGGTAGGTTTTTTTGGAGCCGAGAGTACGTGCGATCAGGTTAGGCTTGTAATCTATTTGGTGCAGGGTTTCTAAAACCTTTTGTAGCGCTTCGTCAGAGACCTTGCCTCTGTTGTGCAGAACTCGATCTACAGTGCCTATAGAAACACCAGCCAACTGGGCAATATCCTTTATCCTGATTTTCTTCTTTTCCATCTAATTGAATGTCGCAGATGTTGCGGGGCACCTGCTATAGTTAAATGTATTATAGATTATTCTAGTATATGCTTTCGTAAAGCTTATGTCAGGCAAGAGCAGTGTCAGACACCTATTAATTGCTGGCATACGTGTTCTTGTTTTGAGCGTATCAAAAACAGCCTGAAAATCTTCTTTTATCCCTTTCTTTTTAGCAACTAAGCCAGGAGCTGAAAAGAAGAAAGCTTCTGCTCAGCACTCAAATGGTAGATGTATATGGTTCTGGTAAAGTTAATGGTTCTTTTAACAAATCATATGTACAGACCTGCTCCGGTAAGAAACAACCAGGTAGGTAAGAGGGGTATAGCACTGCTACTTATTTGCACACTTCTGAAGCCGGAAAGTGTGGTGAGGCAGCCTCTGCAGCCTGCAGTCGGCAAAGCTGTAATGGTTTGTGTAAGAGCAGTACAGCAAGCAGACCTTTGCTCAGTCAGTTTTGTCATTTAAGATTATAATCCAACGTTACTAGCAGAATGCAGACTTTTAAGCGCAGAAGAAAGATGACGTCTTTCTGAAATCAAATTATAGAAAGACTTTTGTTGCTCTTCTGGACCTATTGGCTTGTACAGGCAGAATTTAAATTATTCTAATGAAACAGGCCTTCCGAAAGAAAATCTGGCTTTTTAAGTCAAGGTCTCCTGCTCAAATGTTAGTAGCAACTCCATTATTGTGAATAATGGCTGCCATTGGCGCTCTTACAAAACGTGTGGTTAAAGGTGCTTTTCATTATAAAGTTGATACCAAAATTTATAATAACAAAATTTTTTAACAAATTTTGTTTCGATGTGTTTCCGTACACAATGCTCGTGTTGCCGAACACAATGTGTGTATAAATTTTTTTTATGAGGCTGTAGGTATTTAGGTCTAACAACTGTTAGAGCTAGTGTGTGTACCTGCACAGCAGCTACCCGGGGATCTCTGTTAGCACACTGGTTATAGGCGCAGTAGCTGCAAAAGGCCTTTTTTTGGCAATAGAGCAATAAACCTGATTCTGAAAGCAAACTTAATTGTACTACTTGTTTAGAATACACTTAAAAAAAAGGCTAACGTTTTCCTACATCCGCTCGTTAGTGTTTCCGCACACAGGTTAAGTGTTGCCGCACACATTTGTTGTTTTTAATTTGTTTTTGTAAAATATGTTCTCTACCTTAGGTACATCAATAGTTCATATTGTAATTGTTACTATTGTACTTTCCGACCATATTGTAAAGTCTAAGCCTTATTAGATTTTTGAGTTTCTTGAAAGCTTTTGAAGAGAAGTATCTGATTGTTAGCTTGTATAGAAGTGCTTGAAAATTGTGCTTTATACGGTTGTAGTTTGCCCATAATCCCAGTTGGTAAGAGTAATAGCAGGCGCATCTTATAAGAGATGGTGAAATTATGTTTATAATTCGGCCGATCAATTATGTGATGGTCTAGCTGCTCTCCTGGCCAGGAAGCACTTCTTGGTATTAGGATAATTAAAATTCGTTAGTTTAAATTTCGGCAGGAGCAGGTTGTTAACTTGATCGATTATTTGGTGTTTGCTGAATAAGTTTTATTTATTATATCCTATTTTATATCTGATAATACATATTAAACATTAACCATTTACTTAATCTAAACCAATATGAGAAAATACATTACACTTTTATTTAGTGTCTTGTTGGTGTTTTCGTTCCAGGTGGCATGGGCTCAGCAAGTCATCTCAGGAAAGGTAACCGATGAGAAGCAACAACCGTTGCCTGGCGTTACTGTCTTGTTAAAAGGTACTACCACGGGTACATCTACTGATATAGATGGCGCATACTCGCTGCAGGTGCCAAACGGAAGCGGAACGCTGGTTTTTTCGTTTATAGGCTTTATTACAAAAGAAGTTCCTGTAAGCAACCGTGCTATTATTGATGTAAACCTGGTTTCCGATTCAAAAAACCTGAACGAGGTAGTCGTTACCGCTTTGGGTATTTCTAAAGACCAACGTGCGCTTGGCTATGCCACCAGCACCGTAAGTGCTCAGGAAATAACCCAGGCTGGTAACACCAACTTTGCTTCCGCCCTGTATGGCAAAGCTGCCGGTGTTAAAATTACAACTGCTCCGGGTGGTGCCACCAGTGGTGTAAACGTGCAGATCAGGGGTATCAACTCACTCTCTTTTAACACACAACCATTATATGTAGTAGATGGCGTACTCATTAGGAACAATAACGAACGTGGTGCCAGCGGTAATAACAACGGTGGCTACTGGGACGACCAAAGAATTAGAGGGAATGGTATTTTAGATATAAACCCATCTGATATTGAATCTTTAACTGTGTTGAAAGGTGCCAGTGCCACAGCACTTTATGGTTCTGACGCAGCCAGTGGCGTTATTGTTATCACAACGAAGAAAGGATCGTCCAGACAAGGCCTGGGAGTAGATGTAAACTACACGTACAATGTGGAGAACGTTGCTTTTACACCTAAATACCAGAACATCTACGGGCCTGGCTACGACAGAGCTACAAACGCATCAGTGGGTGCTACACCAGAAGGCTGGATTCCAGTTGACTCAAACGGCGATGGAACTCCTGATGGCATCCGTCCGAATTTCAGATCCTGGGCGCAGTTTGGCCCTAGAATGGAAGGGCAGGAAGTTTACTGGTGGGATGGTACCAGAAGAAACTACACAGCGCAGCCAGATAACTACAAGGAGTTTTACCAGACAGGCTTTAACTCTATCATCAACGCAGCGCTCTCTAACCAAACCGATAAGGCTACTTACCGCCTGTCTTATACCCGCAACGATTATGAAGGTGTACAGCGTGGTGGCAGCATGACCCGCAACACCTTTAACCTGAACAGCACGCTTAAAATAACCGATAAGCTGACTGCTGATGTTGTAGCGAACTATGTGAATAGCTACGTGAAAAACCGCCCGATGCAGATCAACAGGCTCACTGCTTCTTACGACGGATTTTTAGGCCGTTCAGAAGATATGTCGGTTTGGTTAAATAAGTACCAGACATCAGAAGGTTATAAATATGTGCTGCCAACGCAGAGTGAGCGTAACCCACAGGAAGCATTGGCTTATAACGTGAGACCTGAGATACTAAACTTCCTTTGGGGCCAGTTAAGAAACAGAGAAGAAGAATTTGAAGACAGAATTATTACCAGTGCCACTTTGAATTACGAAATTGGAAAAGGCTTTCGCCTCAGAGGCCGCGTAGGTAACGATTATACCAGCCGCTCTATCGAAAGCTTCCAGTACAATGAATACCCGGTTGCCTTTAACCAAAGTAACAGCACGGGTTACTACGGTACCTCGAAAGGTCGTTATGCTACCTTCTACGGCGATGCTTTGCTTTCTTATTCAAAAGATATTACCGAGGATTTTGAGTTTACAGTAAATGGTGGTTTCCAGGGTAGAACAGAAAACTATCGCGACCAGTCTTCCGGCACCAGAGATGGTTTAACTACGGCTAACTGGTTCAGCTTGAACAACTCTTTTAACTTGCCAAACACATCGGCTTCGCGTGCAGATGTAATCAAATATGCGTACCTGGGTACGATGAGCTTTAACTACAAAGATTATTTGTTTATAGAAGGTACTGGCCGTCAGGAATATACCTCTACCTTGCCTTCTTCTAACAACAGCTACTTTTACCCATCTGTTAACGCTGGTTTTGTATTCACCGATGCCATTTCTCTGCCACAGTTTCTGAGCTATGGTAAGCTAAGAGCTTCTTATGGTGTTGTAGGTAATGCGCCGCCTTACTACCAGGCTAATGTTACCTATAGCCAGACACCACTACAAACTATAAATGGTCCGGTTCCTTCGTTAAGCTCTAATTCAATTTACGGAAACGAGTCGTTGGTAGCAGAGAACAAATATGAAAAGGAATTCGGGTTAGATACCAAGATTTTAAATGGCCTGATCGGAGTTGACCTCTCTTACTATACCAGCCGCGTAAAAAATCAGATTCTTCCTTTATCGCTACCAACCAGTGTAGGAGCTACTAGTAGGATATCGAACATCGGTGAAATACGAAGCAATGGCTGGGAGCTAGCCCTGAACGCGGAGCCAATCACTTCCGGTACTATTAACTGGACTACCCGCTTCAATTTTGCCATTAACCGCAGCAAAGTACATAGCCTGACCGACGGACTGGATGAACTGGTGTTCTACGATGCAGAGCAAAGCGCAGTGCGTGTAGTAGCCAGAGTAGGCGAAACAATCGGTGATATCTATGTTTTCCCGCGTGCAACTGATGCGAACGGAAACCATATAATCGGTTCAAATGGCTTATATGTAATCGACAAAACACGTTACGAGAAAGCCGGTAACATTCTGCCAAAAGTAGTTGGTGGTTTCTCTAATACCGTTTCTTTCAAAAACTTCTCTCTAGACTTCCTGGTGGATTACCGTATAGGGGGCCAGATTGTTTCTACTCCTCTTAAATATGCTTACGGTGCCGGTATGTTCGAAAATACCATGCAATACCGCGACGAAGCCAACGGTGGCCTGCCTTATTATGTAGATGGCACTACCAAAGTGCTGCTGCCTAGCCACAATGCAACAGCACCAAATGGCAGCACTGTGTACCACGATGGTGTCCTGTTGGAAGGTGTAACTGCTGAAGGTGAGACCAACACCACTGTTGTAGAGGCGGCTTACTACTACATGAACACCTTTTACTGGGGTGCCGATGCCTGGAATGCCAAAGGCTCCGTGTATGATAACAGCTACATTAAAATGCGTGAGCTGGTATTAGGCTACAACCTGCCACAGAACTTTGCACAGAAAATGAAGTTCCAGAACCTTCGCGTGTCGCTGGTTGGCAGAAACCTGTTCTATTTCTGGAGAACACTCGAGAACCTTGACCCTGAAGCGCCAATTGGCTCACAGTGGTACCGCCAGGGTATAGACGAAGGCTCCAGCGCTGCCACCCGTAGCATTGGCTTCCAGATTAATGCTAGCTTTTAATTACTGGTAAGGGACTTAAAACTTAATTAAGATTTAGTTATGAAGAAGATTTTTATTTATATAGTTACGTTAACAACTGCCTTTACCAGCTTAACGTCCTGTAAAGACCAGTTGGAGGAGAACTTCTACAATCCTGATCAAACGACAAATGCATCGATAGGTGGTTTCTTTACAGAGATGCTCGATAACAACCGGGTGCGCCCTTCTTATTGGGATGTTCGTACGTTTATAGCCATGCAGCCTGGGGTTTACACACAATCGCTGTCTTTCCAGAACTCCAACACCATGTACCAACAGAACCCTGGTTACATCCAGAACCGTTGGGACGATTTTTACAGACCTGGTGGCGATGGCGGTGGTGCCATGGTACATTACCGCGCCATAGAAGCCGCCTATGCGCAGCTGCCTGAAACCGACAAAGCCACTGCAGATATTTTTGTTCAGGCTGCCAAAGTAATTATGCTCGACGAAGCGTCTGAAATGGTAGATATGTGGGGCGATATTCCGTTTAGCGAAGCTGGAAGCCTGGCCGCAACCGGAACTGTAGTACGGCCTAAGTTCGACACAGCAGAAGAAGTATACGCTGCTATCTTTGCTGGCTTGGAAGAAGCATCTGCTTACTTTGCAACTGCCCAGACAAATCCTTCTTTTCAGAAGCAGGACATTATGCTGAGCGGCAACGTAGACAAGTGGAGACGCTATACTAACTCGCTGTTGCTGCGCCTGTACATGCGTACTTCTTTTGTAAGTGAAGGAACAGCTCAAACTAAGATTTTGGCCATGCTGAGCAACCCTGCGCAGTACCCGCTGGTTGATGAAACAAGCCATAACATCCTGTTGGCACCGCTTACAAACTACACCGACAACCTGAACAGCGCCTTAACAGAGATCAATAGCTTCTCAGCACCTGAGTACATGCTGGAAACTGTTTTAAAACCAGCAAACGATCCGCGGATAGATGTGCTGTTCGATAAATATGGCAGAACTGTAAATAATGCCTTTGTGCCGAATACGGAGTTCAAAGCCATGCCAATGAGCCTTGGTGCAGAGGAGCAGGTACAACGAAGAGGCGAATTTGCCATTCTCGATTCAGCTACTTTCCTGAACAACATCAGCATACCTGGAGTAGCCATGACAGCAGCAGAAGTAAACTTCCTGAAAGCAGAAGCTTTTGAGCGTTGGGGAGGCGGAGAGGCAGAAACAGCTTACAAAATGGGTATCCGCCAATCAGTAGAGTTCTATTACTACCTGCACAACCTGAGCACGATTGCAACCGAAACAGCGCCAACTGCTGAGGAAATGACTGAATTCCTGGAAGGTGCTGCCATTGCTTACACTGGAACTGCGCAGGAGAAACTCGGTAAGATCTGGACGCAGAAATGGGTGCACTTCGGCTTTCTGCAGGCGGTGCAAAGCTGGTCTGAGTACAGAAGAACCGGTTATCCGCAACTCACCTTCAGACCTGCCACCTTAGCTGGTTTCGAAACACCTCCGACTCGCTTACTTTACCCAAGCAGTGAGAACGCCTACAACAGCGAGAACTACCAGGCTGTTAGAAGTAAAGATATCCGCACCGGGAAAATTTTCTGGGATGTAAACTAATATAATAGTCAGAAGAGATTGCTAAGCTGACTGCTTGGCAATCTCTTTTTTCCTGCCGCTCACACTCACTTTATTAATTCAGATTTTACAGCAGCCCTACCTTCTCTGAGATGAAAAAAAACAGCTGGTTATTAATTTTCCTATTTTTTACTTTTTATGTTCATGCAAAGGCACAGCCTACGCACCAATTTACCAAAGGCCTTGTCGTAGAAGATTGCCACCTGTACGGTCGGGAAGCACTTTACACAGACCAACTGGCCTATCAACTTTACAATAAAAGCTTGAAAAAGCCTGCGGAAGGAAAAGCCGTCTTTAACGGAAACACCGGAAGTGAAGCCACCTGGCGCACTATTTCGGTAGACAGTACAACAAAATTTAAAGGCAAAGAACTGGCAAATGGCTACTTATACCTGACGTATGAGTCTGATCGTGACCAAACTGCTTTGCTACAGGTTGCCGGCCACAGTATGCTATACTTTAACGGCCAGCCCCGCACCGGCGACATCTACAGCGATGGCTGGTTACGCCTACCGGTGCAACTCAAAAAAGGAACAAACGAAATCTATATAAGAGGGTCCAGGTTTTCGGCCTGGAACGGAATATCTGCTACCTTAGAATTTGCTGCCAAGCCTGTACTGCTTAGTGTAGAAGATCCAACACTGCCCAATGTGGTGCTAGGTGAGCAGCAACAGCCAGTGTGGGGAGCCGTGGTGGTGATTAACGCTACAGCACAGCCTTTAACCAACCTGCAACTGAAAAGCCAGTTAGCCGGTAAAGAACTGGTAACAAACCTGTCCACTGTTCCTGCCATGGCCATCCGCAAAGTTGGGTTTAAAATGGATCCATCGGGTGTGCAGCAAAAAGGAGATCATACAGCGGCTGTCAGCATCCTGCAAAAAGGAAAAGTGCTGGATGCCCAGGAAATTAAATTGGTAGCCGTTGCACCACAGGAGCATTACAGCAACACCTTTGTAAGCGACATAGATGGCAGTGTTCAATACTTTGGTGTGGCGCCACAGAGCCAGAAAACAGCAGAAGGCGCATCAGCTTTGTTTCTTTCTGTGCACGGAGCCGGTGTAGAAGCCAGCGGACAAGCCAGAGCTTACAAACCAAAAGACTGGGGCGTAGTGGTTACACCAACTAACCGCAGGCCGCGCGGCTTCAACTGGGAAGACTGGGGCAGACTGGATGCCCTGGAGGTTTTTGAACTGGCTAAAACAAAATTCAAGCCCGACCCAAAACAAATTTACCTGACCGGCCACTCTATGGGCGGGCACGGCACCTGGTACCTCGGAGCCACGTATCCGGGCAAATGGGCTGCTATTGCGCCTTGTGCCGGTTACCCTACGCTGCGCGAATATGGTTCTGCTGATGGCAAAATTCCGGAAGCAGGCAGAACAGGCATGGAAAGCCTGCTGCTGCAGGCCAGCAACCCAAGCAACGTGCTGGAACTGGCGCAGAACTATAATGCTGGCGGCATTTACATTCATCACGGCGACAGCGATAAAGTAGTGTCTGTGGAATATGCACGGCAAATGAAAGTATTGCTGGCGGGTTTCCATAAAGACTTCAGCTATTACGAGTACCCGGGTGGTTCGCACTGGTTCGGTGATGAGAGCGTAGACTGGAAACCCATCTTCGATTACTTTAAATGGCATACTATTCCCAGCGACAGCGCGGTAAACAAAGTGAACTTCAGCACGGCTAGTCCTGCTATTTCCTCCTCGTACCATTGGGTATCTGTGTTGCAGCAGCAACAAGCCCTTAAGTACAGCCGTGTGCAGCTCGATCGAAATAAAAAGCAGAAGACCATCACCGGCAGTACCGAAAACATCAGTGTACTGAGTTTTGCTTTAGGGGATTTTCAGAAAGGGGAGAAGCTAACAATTACGCTGGATAACCAAGCTCCTGTTACTTATGAAGTTAAGTCTGATGCAGACATCCTGTACCTGCACCACAACGGCAGTACCTGGAAAACAGGAGCGAAGCCGCAACTCAGCAAGCAAAAAGGAGCAGGTAGAAACGGCACTTTAAAGGAGCCTTTCAACCACCGGATGGTATTTGTGTACGGCACAGCTGGCAACCAGGCAGAAAACGAATGGGCCTATAACAAAGCACGTTACGATGCAGAAGTTTGGTATTACCGTGGTAACGGAGCAGTAGATATTATCGCAGATAAGGAGTTCAAAGCAACTGCTTATGCTGATAGAGGTGTGATAATTTATGGCAATGCCACCACCAACAGCGCTTACAAGAAATTGCTGGCCAAGTGCCCTGTGCAGGTGCAGCGCGGCAGCCTGAAAGTTGGTAGCAAAACCTACCAGGGCGATGACCTGGGAGCCTACTTTATGTGGCCGCGTGCCGACAGCGAAGTAGCCTCTGTGGCAGTAATTTCCGGAACAGGCTTAAAAGGCATGCAGGCAGCTGATGCCAACCAGTACTTTGCCGGTGGCAGCGGTTTCCCGGATTACATGGTTTTCTCGCTGGACATGCTGAAAGACGGAGCCAAGGCTGTAAAAGCAGTCGGCTTCTACGGCAACGACTGGAGCATAGAAAAAGGCCAACAGGTAGTGCAGTAGTAGCAGTTGTTGGTTGCTGATTATTAGTTGTTGATTGTTTAATGGTTGTTTTGGTAAACCTTAAAAGATTGCGAGAATCCGCTGCTGGTGCGAACTTGTAGCTCGTACCTTATTTACGGAAAGTACGAGCTACAAGCTCGCACCAACAAGGAAATCGTTCTTTAACCCTTGACACAAAAAGCTCAAAAAGCCTCTGGAAGGGCAAAATCATTAGAATAATTTAGATCATTCAAATCAAGTTAATTTTAACTAATGTATTGCGGCAGGCAGCTACAGAGCAACAGCATGAGCCAGGTGCACAAATTGAAAATAGACTGTCTGAGCGTTCAGCGAGTGGGGGAAGGGGCCCTCGATTTCTATTTTCTTGATTTTTTTGGTTCTTTTTGTATCAAGACAAAAAGAACAAGGAAGCAGGCAATGAAATAGCTTCAGGCCGGAATAGCATCAACGGCAGCTATGCAAACTTAGGCTTCTAAACCAATAGCCGCAGCTACAGGATCTCGCCCATAAGATCCTTTCAGGATGACAAAAAAGGAGTACGTTAGAAAGAGAGAATGTAGAAGATAATCTAAAGTAAAAGATACATAATATAGAATGACAAAAGAGAAGTAAATGCTATTTGCTTCCACACCACAAAAGCTAAAAATTGATTTCGATCTTCAAAGCACTCACCTTGAAGATCTTTACCATCATAAAATAAACCAGTACATGTTTTACCACTACCTGAAGTTTCCATCAGTAAAACGTTTCTTAACACTTTCGCTCCTCATGGCGGGCTTAACAGTACCGGCCCTGGCGCAAGAGCAAGGCGTTCATCATCAGTCAGCGGAATACGAAGCACCTACCGACCCGCTGGTGCAGAAAAAGCTGGAGAAGTGGCAGGACCAGAAATTCGGGATGATTATTCACTGGGGATTGTATGCGGTACCAGGCATCATAGAATCGTGGCAACTGTGCTCCGAAGACTGGATTGAACGCGACAGCACCATCGCTTACGAAGATTATAAGAAATGGTACTGGGGCCTCAGCAAAGACTTTAATCCGGTTAACTTTAACCCGGAGCAGTGGGCGAGTGTGGCTAAAAAAGCAGGCATGCGCTACCTGGTGTTCACGACCAAGCACCACGATGGCTTTAACATGTTCGATACCAAAGAGACTGATTTCAAGATCACGAACGGACCTTTTAAAGATCACCCGAAGGCTAACGTTGCCAAGCATGTGTTCAATGCTTTCCGAAAAGAAGGCTTTATGATCGGTGCTTATTTCTCGAAACCAGACTGGCACACGGAGTATTTCTGGTGGCCGAAGTATGCTACGCCAGACCGAAACGTGAACTACGACATCCGCAAGCACGAGTGGCGCTGGAACCAGTACAAACAGTTTACCTACAACCAGATCAGCGAACTGATGCACGACTACGGCTCCATGGATATTCTTTGGCTCGATGGCGGCTGGGTAAGACCTTCTGAAACCGTGAACGATGAAGTGCGCTCCTGGGGCGCTGCCATTCCGGAGTTTAGCCAGGAAGTAGACATGCCACGCATCGCTACCATGGCGCGGGAGGCGCAGCCGGGTTTGCTCATCGTAGACAGAACGGTTCATGGTCCTTACGAAAATTACCAGACACCGGAGCAACGCGTTCCAGAAAATAAAATAGATAACCCCTGGGAAAGCTGCCTGACCCTGGCCAACAACTGGGGCTATGTGCCAAACGATAAGTTTAAGTCATCTGCAAAAGTGATTCATTCTTTGGTAGAAGTAGTGGCTAAAGGCGGAAGCATGTTGCTGGGCGTAGGCCCGAAACCAGATGGCACGCTGCCTGAAGAAGCTGTGACGCGCCTCGCAGAAATAGGTAAGTGGTTAGATGCTAACGGAGAGGCTATTTACAACACCCGCGCCACCGACCGCTTTCAGGATGGCACTACCTATTTCACGCAAGGCAAAAAAGGCACACGCTACGCCATTGCCCTTCTGCCAGAAAATGCTGCTGCACCTACAGTAGTAGAGTGGACTGGCAATGCCCCGAAAAAAGGAAGCAAGATGAAACTGCTGCAGACGAACAAACAAGTGAAATGGGAAAGAGCAGGCGATAAAATTAAGGTTTTCCTGCCTGCTTCTATGGCCGCTTCGCCTGCTTTGGCTTTTGCCTTTACTGCTGAGTAGCGGCAAGTAACTGAAATTGTGCAGCAATTTTTATGGGAGGAAAAGACTTCCTTTGAAGGAGATCTTGCTGGTATTGTACGCTGGCGCGAGCTTGTAGCTCGTACTTTCTTCCGAGAAATAAGGTACGAGCTACAAGCTCGCACCAGCGACCGACAAGCTTTATAGAGAGGAGCAGACAAAGAAGCTTCTTTCAGCAGGATTAAGATTATTTTTTAATGATGAAATTTTAAAACACAGTTCATGAAGAAATACAGACAGTTGGCTCTTGCCGCTGCCCTGGCCAGCACCTTTTTTTCCTGCTCCACAAGTAGCACGACACCACAAGCCGTTGCGCCTCCACAGCCTGTGTTGCCTGTGCCTACGGAGGCGCAAATGGCCTGGCACGAAATGGAGATGAATGCGTTTGTGCACTTCTCCACCAATACCTTTACCGACCTGGAGTGGGGCTACGGCGACGAGAGTCCGGAAATTTTTAACCCAACGCAGCTCGATGCAGACCAATGGGTGCGGACCTTGAAAGAAGCGGGTTTTAAAGGCGTCATTTTAACGTGTAAGCATCACGACGGATTTTCACTTTGGCCGAGCAAATTCACGGAACATTCTGTAAAGAACAGTCCGTACAAAAATGGAGAGGGCGATGTGGTGAAAGAAGTAGCGGATGCCTGTAAAGCGCACGGCCTGAAGTTCGGTGTTTACCTTTCGCCCTGGGACAGAAACCGGGCTGATTACGGGCAACCTTCTTACATAGAATATTACCGGAACCAGCTCAAGGAGATATTCAATAACTACGGACCTGCTTTCGAAATGTGGTTTGATGGTGCAAACGGAGGTGACGGTTACTACGGCGGCGCCCGCGAAAAACGGAATATAGACCGTGCCACCTACTACGACTGGCCTACCACCTTAGCCTTGGTTAGCCAGGTGCAGCCAAGTCCGAAGGTGCTCTTCTTTAGCGATGGCGGACCGGATTTGCGCTGGTGCGGCAACGAAGCGGGCATAGGCGGAGAAACCAACTGGAACACCATCAGCAACGATACCTTGTTTGCCGGCAAATTTGGTGTGGAAGAACTGCTGAACACAGGTTCTGAAGATGGAAATAAGTGGATACCAGCAGAAGTGAACACCTCTATTCGGCCTGGTTGGTTTTATCATGAGAAAGAGGACACACAAGTAAAAACGCCGGAGCAACTGTTTGACCTGTACCTGACTTCGGTTGGCCGTGGCTCCACGCTGCTACTGAACCTGCCTCCGGATAAACGGGGACTTATTCACGAAAACGATGTGCAGGCGCTGCAAGGCTGGCGAAAGCTGCTCGACCAGGAGTTCAAGACAAATCTGGCAGCAAAAGCGAAGGTAAAAGCTAATACCTACAGAGGCAACGCCAAAGCATTCGCAGCAGCTAACCTAACCGACGGCGACAAAGAAACCTACTGGACTACCGACGACAACGCCACTTCGGGAAGTCTGGAGATCGATTTAGGCAAGGTGCAGCTCGTAAAGTATGTGCTCCTGCAGGAGTATATTAAGCTGGGGCAGCGGGTAAAGGCTTTCTCAGTAGATGTGTGGCAGGAAAATACCTGGAAACCCGTGGCGACTGCTACCACCATCGGCTACAAACGCATTCTAAAACTCGACAATCCGGTTAGCACCAGCAAAATCCGCATCACGATTCAGGATGCCAAAGCCAGCCCTGTTATTTCGGCTGTTGAGGTTTATTAAGATTTACCCTTGGCATTGTTAGCCAAAAATTAGCTCCGGAAGGGCTTTTTCATTCGAATAATTTGATGCTGGATGTTAGTTGCTGCTTGTTGATTGCTAAATGGTTGAATCGTTAAATGGTTGATCTGGTCAAACTTCAAGAGGTTGCGATAATATCCGTGCTGGTGCGAGCTTGTAGCTCGTACCGTTTTAATATACCGAAGAATCGTGGAATGAAAGTACGAGCTACAAGCTCACACCAGCAAGAAAATCGCTCTTTCGACCCTTGACTATTTTGTGACCGAATACCTCCGGAAGGCCAAAATCATTAGAATAATTTAGCAGAAGCTAACGGATCTCGCCCACAAGATCCTTTCAGGATGACAAAAGGAAAGGAAAAGTTAAAATGGAAGAGGAAGTAGGAGTAGCAGCGGGAAGATTGAACAGATTATTAAAAATTGATATCAGATAACAGGACAAATTCAGATAGAATCAACAAAAACGTCCTGCATCAGCATTACTTATTTTACTTATGTTACAACATAAATTAAGATTTTTACTAGGCTTCTGTAGCTGCATTTTTTTGCTGGCACTTGGTGTTAATGCTCAGAAAAAGCTAACATTCGAAATAAAGAACGGCGAGTTCCTGGTCAACGCCAAACCGGTGCAGATTCATTCCGGCGAGATGCATTATGCGCGTATTCCGAAGGAGTACTGGCGGCATCGGCTAAAAATGATGAAAGCCATGGGACTGAACACCGTGGCCACTTATGTGTTCTGGAACTACCACAACACCGCCCCCGGCGTCTGGGATTTCAAAACCGGCAACCGGAACCTGGCAGAGTACATTAAAACAGCGCAGGAAGAAGGCTTGTACGTAATACTCAGGCCAGGACCCTATGCCTGTGCCGAATGGGAATTTGGCGGATACCCCTGGTGGCTGCAGAAGAACCCCGACCTGGTGATTCGTGCCAACAACCAGCCTTTCCTGGACTCCTGCAAAGTGTACATCAACAAGCTGGCAGAGCAGGTAAAAGGGCTGCAGGTAAGCAAAGGCGGACCAATTATTATGACGCAGGTCGAGAACGAATTTGGCTCTTACGTGTCGCAGCGCGAGGATATTCCGCTGGAGGAGCACAAAAAGTACAATGCGGCTATTAAAAAACTGCTGACCCAGGCCGGTTTTGAAGGACCTTTCTTTACTTCTGATGGCACCTGGCTGTTTGAAGGCGGAGCGATAGAAGGTGCGCTTCCAACTGCGAACGGCGAAGGCAACATCGATAACCTGAAGAAAGCTGTGAACGAGTACAATGGTGGCAAAGGTCCGTACATGGTTGCTGAGTTTTACCCGGGCTGGTTAGACCATTGGGGAGAGCCTTTTGTACGCATCGGCTCCGACCAGATTACAAAGCAAACGGAGGTGTACCTCAAAAATAAAGTGCACTTTAATTACTACATGGTGCACGGTGGTACCAACTTTGGCTTCACCTCCGGTGCGAACTACAACGAAGAACACGACATTCAGCCAGATATTACCAGCTACGATTATGATGCGCCTATCAGCGAAGCAGGTTGGGTAACACCAAAATATACTGCCATCCGGGAACTGATGAAAAAGTATGTGGCCTATCCGGTGCCGGAAGTTCCGGCGCAACTGCCTGTCATCACGGTGCCAGCTATTCAGTTTACCAAAACAGTAGATTTATTCGATCTGAAGAAGGATGTAAAGCCTGTTAACAACGACACGCCCCTTTCTTTCGAAGATCTGAACCAGGGGCATGGGTACGTCTTGTACAGCAAACGTTTCAACCAGCCGGTGCAGGGCAAACTG
>NZ_VRTY01000059.1 GCF_008017455.1 Pontibacter qinzhouensis
CCAAAGGAAAAATATTTCTGCCTTACCTGGCCCGGCAGGCGCGTCAGAACCCGACACCGCTCAGCTTTTTCAGAAATTTTATTCTGGAGCGTGGCGGTGAGCACAAAGACCAGTTCGATATTAAACTCAGAGCCATGACGCCACTCGTAGATGCTGCCCGTGTGCTCACCCTCGAAAACCGCATTACCGGCGAGAACAACACCATAAAACGCTACGAGAAGCTGGCTGAGCTGGAGCCTCAAAATGCCGCCCTCTACCGCGAAACAGCCATGGCTTACGAAATAATGATGCGCCTGCGGGCATTGAACGGCATCAGGTGCCATAACTCGGGCCGCTACATAAAGCCGGAGCAACTGAGTAAAATAGAACGGCAGACGCTCCGTAACACCTTTGTTACCATTACAGACATACAGGAACTGCTGCAGGTGCGGTTTCAGCTTGGTTATTTGCGCTAACGATGGTGGAGTGGTTGCAAAAGCTTCTGGGAAAAAAGCCGGTTCAATACGACGAAACCGCGTACTGGCTGCAGTACCAGCAGGCCGGAGCGCGGCCTGTTCCGCTCAACACGCCACTGGAAGCCGTAGACTTTGTGGTGTTCGATACAGAAACCACCGGCTTCGACAAAAACAAAGACAGAGTGGTTTCTATTGGGGCGGTGCGGGTGCAGGGCGGTCAGGTGTTGGTGCAGCAAAGCTTCGAGTGCCTCATTCGGCAGCAGGTGGAGCAGGGCAATAAAAGCGCCGAAATTCATGGCCTGCTGCCTTCCGAAATTCGGCAGGGTATAGAAGAAGAGGAAGCGCTGGCGCATTTTCTCCGGTTTATCGGAAATGCGGTGCTGGTCGCGCACCACATCGGTTTCGATATTGGCATGATTAAACAGATGCTGAAACGGCAAAACCTGCCCGAAAAGCTGCACAACCAGCTCCTGGATACCGGCCGCCTTGCCCTGCGGCTGGAGCACCCTTTCCGTACCCCTCAGCCTTATAAGCAAACCGACTATAGCCTCGACTCTCTGGGTAAACGCTACCACCTGCCCCTCGAAGACCGCCACACTGCCTCCGGCGATGCCTTTGCCACAGCCGTTCTCCTCCTGAAGCTCTTGGCCGTAGCCCGCAAAAAAGAAGTAAAAACTCTCGGCGATCTGCTGCAGGAGCTTTAAACTCCCTTATTACCCTTGACCATTTTGGAGCTTAAAATCCTTCTGAAGGCTGATTTTATTTGAATAATTGCTGATTGTTAGTTGCTGATTGTTTGATGGTTGTTTGAAGATTTGGAAATGGTGCCGGTGGTAATGGATGAGTAGAGAGTTTGGAGATTTAAGAGTAAGCAAAGGCCTTATTTTCTAATTAGACGC
The DNA here is from genome assembly GCF_008017455.1 of Pontibacter qinzhouensis. GTDB lineage: Bacteria > Bacteroidota > Bacteroidia > Cytophagales > Hymenobacteraceae > Pontibacter > Pontibacter qinzhouensis. The sequence goes on from NZ_VRTY01000059.1 coordinate 1,355, forward strand.
TGTTCATAAAATGTGCTGGTATCAAAAGCAGCAGCTACCCTTGGCTATTTTCTCTCTAAAAGCTCTCTGAAGGCTGATTTCATTAGAAAAATTGCTCCATCTGCGAAATCCTAATATCTTGTAAATCCTGAATCAGACAAAATTTACCGGCAGCAACAATTTCAGGCGCAGAATTTATGAAACTCGTGGCAATAGTCGATATTTGCGGTTTAACCTGATACGCATGATCGACGAAAACCATAACCCCTGGACAACACTTTCCAGTGAAAAAATATACGAAAACCCCTGGATTACCCTGCGCGAAGACCAGGTGCTGAACCCGAAAGGCGGCAAAGGCATTTACGGCGTGGTGAGCATGAAAAACAAAGCCATCGGCATTATCCCCATCGATGACGAAGGCTATACCTACCTCATAGGCCAATACCGCTACGCACTCAACGAATATTCCTGGGAAATACCGATGGGTGGCGGCCTGAACGAGCACGACATTCTGGAATCGGCGAAGCGCGAGCTGCAGGAAGAGACAGGCTTCACGGCTGCCAAATGGACAAACATTGCCCGCCTGCACACGTCCAACTCCGTAACCGACGAAGAAGGATTTGTTTTTCTGGCGCAGGAACTAACTCAGGGCGAAACTGCATTTGAAGAGACAGAGGAGCTGCAGATAAAGCGAGTGACTTTAGACGAAGCTGTGCGCATGGCCATGAACAACGAGATAACCGATGCCATAAGTGTAGCAGGTATTCTGAAAGCCGCCCTGCTGCTGCGGAATGAGTTTTGAATTCTGAATAAATGATTGAGTGACTGACTGACTATGGCTTTGAATCAAGTGGAAGCTTTGATAAGAAAAAAACAGCTCTTAGCGATTTAGGATTTATTTGTGTTACTTTAAAAGGGATGAATTCACAATCAGAGTAAATTATCTATCAACCACACATTCAAAACTCAAAATTAAAAACATTCGCTCATCCACTCAATCAAAATTCTTAAATTTGAACCTATGAAAGCCATTAAGTACTTATCGCATCGCATTTATACCACCTGGTGTGTTACCTGGTTTGTAATGCCGTTTGTGGTAACCTACCCGCTGCAAGCCTTCCTTATCCGGAAGAAAAAGTGGCACAGGCACGTGCATAGCATCAACAGATTCTGGTCGAGCTCTGCTTTGCGTATGTTTCTGGCTCCTGTAAAAGTGGAATGGCACCTACCGTTCAACCCAAAGCGCCAGTATATTTTTACTCCTAATCACAGCTCCTACCTCGACATTCCGTTGCTGCTGCACACCATACCGGGGTTTCTGAACTTTGTAGGTAAAAGTGCACTTTGCAAAGTGCCGCTTTGGGGGCCAATTTACGAGCAGTTGTATATTTCTGTAGATCGCCGGAGTGCCATCAGCAGCGCCAAGAGCTACATACAGTCGCAGCGCTCGCTGGCAGAAGGGCGTAACCTGGTTATTTTCCCGGAAGGCACCATTCCTGAAACTGCAGGGGAGGAGCTACTGAAGTTTAAAGACGGTCCTTTTAAGCTGGCCATAGAAAAGCAGCTGCCGGTGGTGCCGGTTACCATGCCCTATAACCACAAGTTCCTGCCCGATGTGGGCGGCCTGAAGGTGCGCTGGCACCCGCTCAAGATTGTGCTGCACGAGCCAATAGAAACCACGGGCATGACCCTGCAGGACCTGCCACTGCTCAAAGAAAAAGTATATCAAATTATTCAATCAGAAATAACGAAACACAACAAGACGTATGTCAACGGATATTCAGACTATAAAGAAAATAGCACACTTAGCAAGGCTGGAGTTTAACGAAGAGAAAGAAGCGGAAATGCTGAAAGACATGAACCAGATTCTGGACTGGATGGACAAGCTGCGTGAGCTGGATACGACCAGTGTGGAGCCGCTTATTCATATGTCGGAAGAAGTGAACGTGATGCGGGAAGATGTGATGCACCAGGAAATTACGCATGAGCAGGCTCTTTCTAACGCTCCTAAAAAAGACTCCGATTATTTCAGGGTGCCAAAAGTGCTGGAATAAGCTGCTGGCATCTTATGAAGAATTATAAATTCTGGGAAAGCTGGGATACTGATATTCGGTATCCCTATCTTTTTTTGATGGGGTTGGCAACGGTGGCGCTCCTCCTGGGAGCCTTCCACTACGTTACCGGCGATAGCTATGCCTTTGCCTGGGACAAGCTTCCCAGCCTCGATGTAGTGCAGGTGCCGGTGCAGGAAATTACGCGCCTGCTCGAACCTCTTACTCTCTACGCCGACAGTTACCTGGTATCGGAGCAGTACGATGTGGCACCTCCGGCTGTAAACACGGTAGCGGCCATGTTGTTTCTGGGTGGGCTCGCCATTTGCATTGCCTTTTACACCGCTGCCATCAGCACCATGAAGCAGTTGCCTTACTTTGCAGGCATGCTGCTCCTGATGCTATTGCTGGCCTCCTTTACCCTCGACGACCTCGATATATTCGGGCAAAGCTTTGGACAGACCACACTGTTGGTGTGTATTGCGCTGTTGGCTGTTACAAGCTATATTTTCCATTCTTTTTACCCCGATACACGCTTCTCGATCCGTATCCTGACGCTGCTGCTGGTGATCACGTTTATAGGAGCGCTCATTTTTTCGGAAGCGAATACCTCGCCGGTGCTCATTGCGCTGCACCTGGTCAACTATAGCTCACTGGCTACGCTGGTGGCAACGCTGCTGTTTATGATCTGGGTATCGTACGAAAACGTGAATGCGCTGCTTTGGGTAAACACGCAGGCCAGCAAGCCGGAAAGGCGGTTTAGCATCTGGCAGTTTGTGCTCGTAAGCCTCCTGTATTTGCTCAACCTGCTGCTGCTTTACCTGCGCCATGTTGGGTATATAAAAGCTGACCTGTTTTACGTAAACGCTTATTTTCTTTTCCTGCTCTCTACAGTAGCCGGGTTCTGGGGCATGCGGCAGCGTGAGGCTTTTTATGGGAAATTGTTCCGGTTTAAGCCAACGGGTGCCATTCTGTACCTGGTGTTTGCCACTATCTCCTTCCTGAGCATCGGCTACGCCTTCGCCACCTCCAACGATTCGCTCAAGGTGCTCTACCACGACCTGATTGTGTACACGCACCTTGCCTTTGGCGTCATGTTTTTTATTTACGTGATGCTGAATTTCGGCAAGCTGCTCGAAGACCGGCTGCAGGTGTATAAAGTAGTGTATGAGCCCCGGCGGCTGCCTTTGTACACGCTCTATACCATGGGGAGCATTATATTGGCCATACTGGTTATGCGAACCCAGTACCGTACTTACTTTTATGCCTACGCAGGTTACTATAATTACCTGGGCGATTTGTACCTGGCCTCTGAAAACCCGGTGCTGGCCGAAAGCTTCTACAAACAAAGCGACCTCTACGATCTGAACAATGTAAAGGCGAACTATAGCCTGGCAGGTATTTATCGGGCAAGCCTTCAACCAAACAAAGAAATTTTACGGCTGAAAGATGCCATCTCGAAGCGGCCAAACCCAAAGCTCTATGTGCGGCTGGCAAACCTGTATGAGGGCAAGAAATTCTTTTTCGAGAAGCAATATGTATTGCTGCAGGGGGCAGAGGCATTTCCGAACAGTGGGGAACTGTACAACAACCTGGCCATGCTCTACGCCAATACCAGCGTAACCGACAGCGTAGAATATTATTTCAGGCTGGCGCAGGAGTACAGTTCCGACAACGACTTTATCAGGAGCAACAGGCTGGCATTTTACACCAACCAGGCTATGCCCGATAAACTAAAAGAAGTGCTGGAAGAAAGCCGCAGTGGTAAGTACAAGCCGCTGCAGAGCAACCTGGCTACTGTTCGGTTGCTGCTGGGGCAGCCGGCAGATGGCAAGATGGCGCCTGCTCCTGATTCGCTGGGCCAGGTGGAGGATTTTACCCTCTTCTACAACAACGCTATCAGCTCGCTTGCCACCGCCGATACTTCCTCCATCAGGCACATCGACAAGTACCTGGCTAACCCGGCTAACCAATTGTTTCAGGAGGACCTGCTTTTTCTGAAAGGCATGGTGCACCATGCAGCAGGCCGGCCTGTAGAAGCCAGGCGTATTTTGGAGAACCTGGCCGGAACATCAGATACCAGGAGCGGCTACTATTACCATGTGCTGGGTATCTGGCTGATGGAAGAACGGAACTACAGAACGGCAGCCGGCTACTTTAAACTGGCCAAAGACCATGGGGCCTCTGCACAGGCATTTCTGGCACATGGCTATGCGCTGACGCTGGCATACCAGTCGCCTGATGCCCTGGAAGCACTGGATGAAGTAGCGTTTACAGAGCAGGAAGAACCTGTTGAAGTGGCACGTGCCTTGCGGACTTTGCTGGAGCAGCCAGTAGACTCTGTTATAGCCAACGCCTCCGATAACGACAAAGTACAGTACCTGCTGGCTTACCTGCCGTCGTTTACGGTGGAGGAAGTAGATGCCCTGGTAAAATCGGTGCAGGAAAAAGAGCTGCGCCGTGTGGCCCTGGTTACGCGCATAGACTATTTTCTGCTGAACAGGCGCTGGCGGCTGGCCCACGATGCCATAAAAGAGGCAGGCTCCGTGCTTCGGCCCGAAGATGAGCTGCGCTCTAAGCTGAACATGCAGCAGATGAAACTCTGGCTCTACACCAAAAACCACGATGCCCTTCTAAACCGCATGAACAACCTGTACCTGAACCCGCGCGACAAACGGCAGAAGCTCTATTTCAGCGCCAAAATTGCCGATGTACGCGGCCGGCAGCAGGAAGCGGAGCAAAAATACAAGCAGGCGGTTACTATGTTGCTATACGATGAAGAAGTAGTAGAGGCAGCGGCAGATTTTTTTGCCAGAACCTACCCAACCGAGCTGGAGGCCTATAATATTTTGCTGGATGGAGTTACCTATAATCCCAACTCGGCCAGGCTGTACAAAGCCTATGCGCTCGAGAGCCTGAAACAAGGTTTGAGCAGCTACGCGAACCAGGCCCTGATAACTTTGCAGCGTTTGCTTCCTGCTGCAGAATATAGTATTTTTAGAGAAGAATTTGAGAAAAAGCAGGCAGCACAGGATGCTGCTGCAGAATCCTGGCCTACCTAAAACGAGTTATATGAGCACCATTATCGAAACCCATGATATTTCGCGCATGTACCACATGGGCAGCGAAACTATTCATGCCCTGAAGTCGGTATCTATTGTGATTCAAAAAGGAGAATATGTTGCTTTTATGGGCCCTTCCGGTTCTGGTAAATCCACGCTCATGAACATAATCGGCTGCCTCGATACACCTTCCGGCGGGCGATACATCCTCAACGGCAAAGATGTAAGCAACATGACCGATAACGAACTGGCGGAGGTGCGGAACAAGGAGATCGGGTTTGTGTTCCAGACGTTTAACCTGCTGCCCCGGCAGTCGGCGCTGGAGAATGTGGCTTTGCCGCTGATCTATGCCGGCTACGGAAAATCGGCCAGGGAAGAGCGGGCGCAACGTGTGCTGGAGAGTGTGGGGCTGGGCAACCGGGGCAAGCACAAACCAAACGAACTTTCGGGCGGGCAGCGGCAGCGGGTGGCTATTGCCCGTGCGCTCATAAACGACCCCAGCATTATTCTGGCCGATGAACCTACCGGTAACCTCGATACCAAAACCTCTTACGAGATTATGGAGCTGTTCGAGAACCTGCACGCCAAAGGCAACACCATTATTATGGTAACCCACGAAGAAGATATTGCCAAATACGCGCATCGCATCGTGCGCCTCCGCGATGGGCTGGTAGAGTCTGATACCCTGAACGATAATATTACCTCTTTTGCCAAGGCAAAGGCAGCGTTGTAGCTAATGAAGATATACACCAAAACAGGCGACAAAGGCACTACCTCGCTTATAGGAGGAACGCGCGTAGCCAAATCGCACCTACGCATAGAGTGCTATGGCACCGTAGATGAGCTGAACTCCTACATCGGGCTGGTACGCGACCAGGCCGTGAATACGGGCCGGGCTGATGTACTGAAAGAGATACAGGACAGGCTTTTTACTATGGGAGCCTCGCTTGCCTCTGACCCCGAAAAGTCGAAAATGAAAACCCCGGACCTGCTGCAAGAGGATGTTCAACTGCTGGAGCGCGAAATTGATGCCATGATGGCCGAGGTGCCGCCGCTGCGGGCCTTTGTGCTGCCGGGCGGGCACCAATCGGTTTCGTTTTGCCATGTGGCCCGCTGCGTGTGCCGCCGCGCCGAGCGCCTGGCCATACGGTTGCAGGAAGAAGCCTTTGTGGAGGAACTGGTTATTATTTATTTAAACCGGTTATCAGACTACCTGTTCGCCCTTTGCCGTAAAATGACGTATGAGTTGCAGGCAGAGGAAGTGGAGTGGAAGCCGAGGGTTTAAGTTTTGAGTGAGTGATTGAGAGAATGAGTGAATGTTAAAAGGAAGAGTGAAAGACTCGGTATTGCTTTGGTTGCCTACCTGAACTTTTATTGCATCCAATTTAACTATATAACCATTAAACAATCAGCAATCAACAATTAGCAAATTATTTGAATCAAAAAACCCTTCAGAAGCAAAATGAGTTGTTTTTGGCCAAGGGTTGCGTGAGGGATGGAGCGGTTGTTTGAGCTCCTTTTGTGAGGCACGAACAAAAGAGCGAGCCGCGAGAGCCCGACGGCTTGCGCAGCTTGCCGGCACGCCCAACAGAAATTTCGTATAAGAAGCAGGGGCAGGTTTTCGTACTCATTCCTTTTTTTATAGCCTCCTGTTCAGTGAGTTTAGGCAAAGAATTAGTTTTTCGTTAATTTTGAGTGGATACTTAAAAGTGTTGTTATGTCAGTTGATTCAATAACTATACCAGTACAGAGAGCGGCAAAATCGCGTGTGGCTGAACTGGACTACGATAACCTGGTGTTCGGGAAAAATTTCTCTGACCACATGTTCGTAGTAGATTACAAGGACGGGGAGTGGCAAAACCCTCAGATTGTGCCTTACGGCAACATGTCGGTTAGTCCGGCTAACTCTGCGCTGCATTATGGCCAGGCTATTTTTGAGGGCATGAAAGCCTACCGCGATGAGAACGGCGATATTTTGCTTTTCAGACCGCTGGATAACTTTAAGCGCCTGAACGCATCGGCTGAGCGCCTGTGCATGGCCGAGCTTCCGGAGGAACTGTTTATGCAGGGCCTGGAGCAGTTGCTGCGCCTCGATGCCGAATGGATACCAGCCAAAGCAGGTAGCTCGCTGTACATCCGTCCGTTTATGTTTGCCACCGATGAGTTCCTGGGAGTTCGTCCGTCGCTTTCGTATAAGTTTGCTATTATTACCGGCCCGGTGGGTGCCTACTACGACATGCCTGTAAAGGTAGCCGTGGAGCCGACTTACGTACGATCTGCCGAAGGTGGTGCAGGCTACGCCAAAGCAGCCGGTAACTATGCCGCAGCCCTCTTGCCAACCAAAAAAATGCAGGAAAAAGGCTACCACCAGCTTATCTGGACAGATGCCAAAGAACATAAGTACATTGAGGAATCTGGTACCATGAACGTCATGTTTGTGGTAGATGGCGTGCTGATTACGCCAAGCCTGAGCACCAGCATTCTGCATGGCGTAACACGCAGCAGTGTATTGCAGGTGGCCCGCGACCTGGGTTACCAGGTAGAGGAACGAAAAGTGTCGGTTGCTGAGATTATTGAAGCCCATAAAGCCGGAAAGCTGCAGGAAGCATTTGGCACCGGAACTGCAGCCATTATCTCTCAGATCGCCCTGATAGCACACGAAGGACAGGAGTATGAGTTGCCGCCGGTAGAGAGCCGCGAAATTTCGCAAAGCATTGGAGCTGCCTTAGATAAAATAAGGTCGGGCCAGGCACCGGATCCGCACAACTGGGTACACAGAATCAGCCTCTGAAATACGAAGTAACAGATAAGTGCTGAAGTGTAAGCCATCGGTTTATGCTTCAGCACTTTGTGTTTTAACGACATTCATTAAACAGAAATAACGATGACCACAGAGCAGGTAAAAGAGTTAAAGGGCCGTGTAGAGGCCTTGAGGAGGTATCTTTGACTACGATAACAAGATACAACAGGTAGAGGAAACAGAGCATCAAACCACAGCACCCGATTTCTGGGACGACCCTAAGGCGGCTGAAAAGGTGCTGAAGGAGATTAAAGGCATAAAGGTGTGGACCGACCACTATGCTGAAGTGGAAAAAGCCGTGTCTGATTTCGAGGTACTGTTCGATTTCTATAAAGAAGGCGACGTATCGGAGGAGGATATAAAAGAGGAGTTCAAAAAGACCGTGGAGGCGGTGGAGGGGCTGGAGTTTAAGCGCATGCTCAGCGGTGAAGAGGACCAACTGAGTGCGGTGCTGGAGATAAACCCGGGCGCTGGTGGTACCGAAAGCCAGGACTGGGCCGAGATACTTATGCGCATGTACATTATGTGGGCCGAATCGCACAACTTTACTGTAAAACAGCTCAACTACAACCCCGGCGATGGTGCTGGCATTAAATCGGCTACGCTGGAGATTACCGGCGACTTTGCCTACGGCTACCTGAAGTCTGAGATAGGGGTGCACCGCCTGGTGCGTATATCGCCGTTCGACTCCGGTGGCAGGCGCCACACTTCTTTTGCCTCTATTTTCGCTTACCCGGTGGTAGACGACACAATTAATATCGAGATCAACATGAGCGACATCGACTGGGATACTTTCCGGTCGGGTGGTGCCGGTGGCCAGAACGTGAACAAAGTAGAGACAGCGGTGCGCCTGAAGCACAAGCCATCAGGTATCGTAATTGAGTGCCAGATAGAACGCTCGCAGCTCATGAACAAAGAGCACGCCATCCGCATGCTAAGGTCGCGCCTTTACCAGATTGAGATTGAAAAGCGCAACGAGGAGCGTGACCGGGTGGAGAGTACCAAAAAGCGCATCGACTTTGGCTCCCAGATCCGCAACTACGTGCTGCACCCGTACAAGCTGATTAAAGACGTACGCACAGGCGTAGAGCGTACCGATGTGCAAAACGTACTCGATGGCGACCTCGACGATTACATTAAGGCCTACCTGATGGAGGCGTAGGCTTCGCCAAATTAAAAATTAGAAATTCAAAATTAGAAATGGAATAGAACAAACCTCGCAGCGTCTTTCAGGCCTGCGAGCGTTTTGTTTTAATGCAACTGCAAATCTTCTGCCATGACCCTTGGCTTGAAAAGGTGCCATTTTCTTCCGAAGGGGCATTTCATTAGAAGAATTGATTGTTGATTGTTAGTTGCTGATTGTTGAACGGTTAAATTGGATGCTGTAAAAGTTAAAGTGGACTTGAACCTTAAACTTTGCCTTTTAAGCAGTCAATTCAAGGAAAAAACATCCACTCAATCCCTCACTCAAAATTCCCAAACTCACACCTTTACCCCATGCTCCTCTCTACCTACAGCAATTTACCTTTAGAAGCCGGCATAGACGAAGCGGGCCGTGGCTGCCTGGCTGGTCCGGTAGTGGCTGCTGCCGTTATATTACCTCCGGATTACAAACACGACTTACTCACCGACTCTAAACTGTTAAAGCGGAACCAGCGTGACCTGTTGCGCCCACAGATTATGCAGGATGCCGTGGCCTGGGCAGTAGGAGAGGCACTTCCAGCCGAAATAGACAGTATTAATATTCTGCAGGCTACTTTCCTGGCTATGCACCGGGCGGTGCAGAAGCTGCAGCTGCAGCTGCAACCCGAGTTCTTACTTATAGATGGTAACCGCTTTAAGCCTTATAAAGACGTGCCGCATGCCTGTATTGTAAAAGGCGATAGCAAATATCTTTCTATAGCGGCGGCCTCTGTACTGGCAAAAACGCACCGCGATGAGTTGATGGAGAAGTTGAGCGAAGAATATAACCTGTATGGCTGGGAACAGAACGCAGGTTACCCTACCCGTAAGCATCGGCAGGCCATACAAGAACATGGAGCGTGTGTGCACCACCGGCAGTCGTTTACGTTACTGCCGCCGGTGCTTTAAAATAAGTGGAAACAGTACCACGTTTGGCTCTGCAGCTTTAATTCAGCTTTACCAGGTCTAAAAACAGGCTGAAGCTATCGAGCGAGGAGTGACTTTTGTTAAAGCTATCGAAGGTGAGGGGTTTTACAATATACCCGGCCACGTTTAACTTTTGAGCTGCAAACCGGTCTGTTTCCTCATTTGAGGTGGTCATTATAAATACCGGTATGTGGCTGAACTCCGGCTCCCGGCGCATTTCTGCCAGAAACTCCAGGCCGTTCATTTTAGGCATGTTAATATCGAGTAAAATCACACTTGGCGCAGGCGATATGCGTTCTTCGCCCTCACTGCCGCGCAGCATGTTCAGCGCGTCCTTACCGTTGCGGGCAACATGAATCGGATGGTTAACATTTATTTTCTTTAACTCTCGTTCAACATTCATAATATCCAGATAGTCATCTTCTACTAAAAGGATATTTACTTTTTTATCGCTCATAAGGTGTTGTTCTTCTTGTAAAATTAAGAATAAAAAAAGACACTTAGGTATACTTTGGCCAGGTAAAGCTAAAAGTAGCTCCCTGCCCAGGCATTGAGTTCACCCAAATAGTGCCTCCCTGCCGCTCTACGATCTTCTTCACAATGGCCAATCCTACGCCGGTGCTCTCAACGGCATCGCGCTCCTGCAGTGTCTGGAAAATTACAAAAATGCGGTCGTGGTACTCCGGGTCAATGCCCGGCCCATCGTCTGCTACAGAGAAAACGTGAAAATGTGTTTCTTCGTGATGCGTGACCGTTATTTTTCCTTCTTTTTTATGATGATATTTTATGGCGTTGCTGATCAGGTTGGCAAACACCTGCTGTAGCTGCACCCGCACAGTGTACACCTCCGGCAGGTTGTCCTGCACCTTTACCTTAAAACCGGTTGGTGGGGCCACCATGTCTACTACCTCCACAAGCAGGTGGTTCACATCCACTTCTTCCTCTATCTGGGAGGTGCGGCCGATGCGTGCCAGTGCTAATATACCGTTTATCAGGTTTTCCATGCGATGCACGCGTACCCGCATCATCATCAGGTACTCCTGCACGTTTGGCGGCACATCTTTGCCCATGTCTTCTTCTACCCAGCGGGAGGCCACCTCGATGCCCCGTAACGGCGCTTTCAGGTCATGCGATACCACATAGGCAAACTGGTCCAGTTCCTTGTTTTTCCGGTCAAGTTCGCCAAAGGTTTCGTCTATAGTAGACGACATGCGGTTAAGCGAGCGTGAGAGCTGACTGAGCTCATCCTGCGAGGTGTCTACTATCTGGGTTTTAAATTCGCCCCGCGATATTTTGTCGGCCAGTGTTACCATTTTTACGATGCGGTTGGTAATAAGGCGGGTAATATAGTAAGCCCAGCTCAGGCCCAGAATAACTGAAACTATTGTCAGGATAACCGACACATTGCGCGTATTCTCAATACTTTCGCTCAGCCTGTCGGCTCTTATCTGCCTGAGTTTGTATTCGTAAGAGTTAAAATCGCCGAAAATGGACCTGATGCTGTCCATCACTATTTTCTCTGCCATAATCAGGCTGTCTACCGAAAGGTCGTATTGGCTAACTTCGTTGCTTACAGTATCTATACGCCGGAGTTCGATAAGGGGCTCAGCATAATTTGCCTGCCATCGCTGCTGCATGGCGATAATTTTATCTACGCGAACACCCTGCTCCGGCGAGTGCACCGAGTAGTTCTTTATTTCCTTAAAAAAAGCGGGCAACTGCTCGTTTGCTTTTACATAAGGTTCCAGAAATGTCTCGTTGCTGTTAAGCAGAAATCCGCGAAGGCCCGCTTCCATGTCGATGATATTCCGTTGCAACGATGCCGAACTCCGCACAGCCACCTGCGACCGCGACACCCAGCCCATGTTTTCTACTACATCTTCTGTAAGCCTGAAGTTAACAATAGCCACCGCTGTAAAGAGAACCGAGATTAAAACAAACCCGGTAAAGAGCTTAACCGATAATTTCATTTACCTATACTTAGCCAATATTAAAAGGACGAGCTGCGAATCAGCAGTGTGTAAGACCGCTAAGGGTACACCTGCTTTCCTTTAAAGGAAAAACATTCGGGGCTAAGATGCAAACAGAAGAGAAAAACAAATAGAAATGCGCCAAAAAGGGCACAGCAGTACGGGTTAAAACGAATGTCATTAGTTGTAGCAGAGCTGAAAGTAATGGTGGGTATACGTGTAGTCACGGAAGAGGTTATCGGCAGGTTTACAAAGCACCTGCCTGCGCTCGAAAGCCTTGGCAGTTTTAACCAGAAAATGCTTCTGAAGGGTGTTTTCATTTGAATAATTATATAGCTACACTGGTATTAGGTAATTTGGCTGAAGATTTAAACAAGGACGTGAAGGCTAGCCGGAGTAGCTGGAAAGGACCTTACTTATGGAAGAGGTCCGGGTACAGCAGTATTAGCGGTAAAGTGGTACTGCAAAATTTCGGATACCATTTAATTTAGCTATTTTTGCTGGTCATTCATTTATTTAAAATCGCATATGGAGCTTAAAAAAATTGCCTTAAACGATGTGCATGTAGCCATGGGAGCCAAAATGGTGCCCTTTGCCGGTTACAACATGCCTGTACGTTATGCCTCTGATATAGAAGAACACAATACAGTCAGAAACGCGGTAGGCATTTTTGATGTGTCGCATATGGGTGAGTTTATGGTGAGAGGTGCCAATGCACTGGAACTCATCCAAAGAACCACCTCCAACGACGCCTCTAAGCTCACAAACGGTAAAGTGCAATATTCCTGCTTCCCCAACGACGAAGGCGGCATTGTAGACGACCTGCTGGTATACCGTATGAGTGCGGAAGAATACATGCTGGTGGTAAATGCCTCGAACATAGATAAAGACTGGGAGTGGCTTACAAGCCATAACACCGAAGGAGCAGCTCTGGAGAATATTTCGGACCAACTTTCACTGCTTGCCGTGCAAGGCCCTAAATCTATAGAGGCACTGCAGGCGCTAACCCCAGTAGACCTGGCCAGTATGGCCTACTATACTTTTGAGATAGGAGCGTTTGCCGGTGTGCCCAACGTTATTATTTCAGCAACTGGTTATACTGGTGCAGGCGGTTTCGAGATTTATGTGAAAAACGAAGATGCCCTTCAGGTGTTTGAAGCCATTATGGAAGCAGGCAAAGAGGCTGGCATAAAACCAATTGGCCTGGGAGCCCGCGATACCCTGCGCCTCGAAATGGGCTACTGCCTCTACGGCAACGACATTAACGACACCACCTCACCACTCGAAGCCGGCCTGGGCTGGATCACGAAGTTCGATAAAGAGTTTACAAACTCCGAAAACCTGAAAGCACAAAAGGCGGAAGGTGTAAAACGCAAGCTGGTGGCTTTCGAGATGGTAGATAAAGCAATTCCAAGAGCACATTACGAGCTGGTAGATGCAACCGGTGCTGCTGTTGGCGAAGTAACCTCCGGCACCATGTCGCCTACACTGGGCAAAGGCATAGGGCTGGGCTACGTGAAGCAGGAGCTGAGCAAGCCTGGCACCGAACTTTTTGTGCGAGTGCGCAACAAAGACATGAAAGCACAGGTAGTAAAGCTGCCTTTCGTTAAAAATTAAAAATTACTGATGCGGCCCTGGCGTGCACTGCTGTAGCTGCACCCCTTGTTCCTCATCAGGTTAACACTAGAATTATGCCATCTATTGATGTTTGTTTCAGCCCCGAGCTGATCCATTTATTTGACTTAAGAGGAAAAGCGGTTGTGGCAGTAGATATACTGCGCGCTTCTTCTACCATGGTTACGGCTTTTGCACACGGTGCAGCCACCATTATTCCTGTTACACAACTCGAAGAGTGCCTGGGCCTGGCAAAACAAGGATGCCTGACAGCCGCAGAGCGCGACGGAATAAAAGCCGAAGGCTTCGATTTCGGAAATTCGCCGTTCAGTTACATGATTCCGGAAGTAAAGGGCAGCACCATTGCCATTACCACCACCAACGGTACCCGTGCCATTCGTTTGTCAGAAGCAGCCGAAGAAATAGTGATTGGCTCCTTTCTGAACCTCGAAACCGTAGTAAACCACCTGGTGGAGCTGCAACTGGATGTGCTGGTGGTATGCGCCGGCTGGAAAGGCATGTTCAATCTCGAAGACTCGCTGTATGCTGGCGCTGTGGCAGAACAATTGCTGGAACGTGGCTTCAGCTCCGGCAGCGATGCAACACTAGGCGCGCTGCACCTGTACCAGAACGCCAAAGCCGATCTATTCCAGTACCTGCAGGCCTCCTCGCATGTGCAGCGCATGCAGCGGCTAGAGATCACCAAAGACATTCATTTCTGCCTGCAGCACAACCTTTACGATGTGCTGCCCGTGTGGCAAAACGATAAGCTGGTGAACCTGAAAGCCGTGCCGGTGGCTTAAGAGTTCATCAACAAGTTTCATGCAAAAGCGGCTGCCTGCGTAAGGCGGCCGCTTTTGTACTTTCAGCAGCCCAAGGTCAGGTCCTTGCTATTACCAGGTTATTCTAACCCAAATCGTACGATATCCAGTTCAATGTATTGCGGTAGGTAGCAAAGGAGCAAATACATTTGCCAGGTGCACCCATTGAGCCGGCACTGTCTGAGCGTTCAGCGAGTTTGGCGGGTCGTAATTTTTTTTGTTCTTTTTGTATTAAGACAAAAAGAACAAAGACAACAGCAATGAAATAATGTGCTTCTGCTATTACAACTGTAACAGCTACTATGCAAACTTAGACTAAACTGCCAGTAGCCTCTGCTTCTGGATCTTGCCCACAAGATCCTTCCAGGATGACAAAAGTGTGGCGGTGGGAGAATAGATACCGAACTATTTGCTACCGCACAAATAAATTATTCTAATGGAAATGCCCTTCCAAAACGTTTTGGCTCAAAATCACCTCAGGGTTTCATAGGGCAACTGCTGCTATTTCAGCTTCTCATTCTCCTTGTGGCGGGTGCTGTCGCGGGAGGTTTTCTTTTCGAGGTTTTTTTGGAGGGCATCTGTTAAATTAATGCCTGTTTGGTTGGCCAGGCAGATGAGCACAAACAGTACATCGGCCAGCTCGTCGGAGAGTTGCTTGCCTTTGTCGCTCTCTTTAAACGACTGCTCCCCGTACTGCCGGCTAATAATTCGGGCCACTTCGCCTACTTCCTCTGTCAGGATGGCCATGTTGGTAAGCTCATTAAAGTACCTGACACCGTTGTCCTTAATCCAGTTATCTACTAATCTTTGTGCTTCTTGTAAAGTCATGTTTGGCTTGGGTTATTTGCCAAATTTAACAACAAAATCAATGTAAGGCACACCAATGGGTATTTCTTCGATAATGTCGCGGTTGTTGATGAAGGCGAGGTCCACGGTAATTTTTTCGCCCATAAACCGGATGCCATACGATATAACGCCATAATAATTGTCATCGGGGACGAGCCAGTTTTCAGTTACCAGGCCCACCCGGCGGCTTAAGCGGGTCATTCCGCTGAGTGTCAGAATTGGCTTCTGCGAAAAACTGCCGTCTACAAAGCCATAGCCCACGCCAAGTGTGGCGTTGTTATCGGTGGAGCCGTAGCTTACAATGCCATAGCCAACCCCAAGGCCAGAGAAATCGATGTTTTCTCCTGCCATATTTAAGTAAAGTGCTCCAACGCCAGCCCGTACTTTTTCGCTTACCGGAAAAGTGACTTTAGGCGTGATAAAAAAGATAGGAGAACCCGAAAACAGAGAAATAGTTTCGAAGCCGCCCCCAATCGTTACATTATCAGAAAGACCATAGTGAAAGGCGTTTATAACCAGGTAAGTGTTTTGGTAATATGCCTCTCCTTGTTTCAGGCTGAAGGCTGAGGGGCCATACAGGTAGCGGGTGCTGTTGGGGTTTTCGTACCAGTACTCACCATCCCTGATCCTGGACTCATCTATCATTTTAGTTGATTTAATCTGATCATGAGGAATCAGAATCTCGCCTGCACTTTCTGTCAGGAGCCTGATGCCAACCTCATTTTGCCCCAGGTAAATTCCCTGCAGAACAGAGCCGTCTTTTGTCTCGATGATCCAGCGCTGCTTCAGCACAGGTTCCTGTTGTGTGGTATCTGTTTGGGCAACGGCTGTAGCTCCCGATAGCAGGAGCAGACACAGCAGGGCGCTAATTATGAGCCCAGGGCAAGGTTTAAGGAGGAGAAGCATAGGAGTAGCGGAAGAAAAGTGACTGTATTCTGTTATGATTCCTGTTTGCTATCCCGGTTATTGTTTCTCCTATTCCCTGTTTTTGGAGTCGATGGAGATGGTAACGGGACCATCGTTGAGCAGCGATACTTTCATGTCGGCACCGAACTCGCCGGTTTGTATGGGTCTGCCTACTGCCTGCTCCAGCAACTGCACAAACCTCTCGTAAAGCGGAATGGCAATGGCTGGGGGGGCAGCGGCAATATAAGAAGGGCGGTTGCCTTTCCGGGTGCTGGCAAAGAGCGTAAACTGACTAATGGCCAGCACATCGCCCTGCACATCCTGCACACTCAGGTTCATTTTGCCTTCGGTATCGTTAAAAATCCGGAGCTGGGCTACTTTGGCTGCTGTCCATTTCAGGTCTTCTTCGGTGTCTTCTGGCGTAAAGCCGGCCAGTAGCAGGAGCCCGTGCCCGATTTGTCCTTTTATTTGTTGTTCTATTTCTACTGAAGCCTGTGTTACCCGCTGAATAACAATGCGCATATTTTTAGTTTTGAATTTTGAATAAGTGGATGAGTGAATAATTATATTCGCGGCCAAGTTCTGAAATTTTAACGCTCCAGCCCAATTATTCAAATAAAAACAGCCTTCCAACGGTTTTTGGACAAATTAAGGTCAAGGGTATGAACAGCATACTTTCTATTCACACACTCAATCAACATTCATTCAATCACTCATTCAAAATTCAAAATTTAATCCACATACCCTTCGTACCGGATCCGGCTGACTTTGCCGTTTTTAAGCAGGAAGCGAATGGCGGCAGGAGCACCGTCGGTAGAAATGGAAGTGGCTACAATTTCGGCATTGGTTTGCAGAATGCGCACATCAAAGTTCTTCAGCTTGTTCATTAGCTCCGGCTGGCTCATGCCTACTTTCATGTTGTTCCGGAGCGAAATGCCGTTGCCCTGAATATCGGCTACCTGTAGCAGCAGGTCGCCGGTCTGGGTGGGCGCGTACAGCTCTATCATGGAACTTCCGAAACGAATGATGTAAATAGTATCGGTAATCTGCGTTTTGTGTATGTTCGGAATGGGCTCTGCCTCAACGGTAAAATCGCTGTTGATGCGGGCAAAATACGCATCCAGCTTGCGGCTCTGGTCATAATCAGCCAGGAATGGGTTTCCCAGAAAGTCGATCTGAACTGGTGCTTTGGTTGCAGACTTTCTTGTTTTTAAGGTGTCAGGGCGCGTATCAGCTATATTATCTTTAAAATCAATTTCCTGTTCAGCAGAATTGGTGCTGCATGCCCCCGAAAAGGAACTGAACAGAAACAACAGCAGGAGCAGGCGTACAGAAGGCCTGTACGTGCAGCGGTGGCTGTTGCGAAGAAACTGGAACATGCTGATATTGCTAGAAATAGGGCGTGAGACTATACCTTTATTACATACGAGAATAGCACCTCTAAAAGTTCTAGCCTTATATGATTTTGTTTCGGATAAATGAAATGTAGTTTCTTTGGCAGCTTAAGTAAATTTGCAGCAAATATCAACAATTATGGCCATACAACAAATAGCGCTGGTAACTTGTGAGAGCCTCGGGAAATATACCGCAAATGCCGACAGCGAAGACGAGCGGCTGTACCAGTTTCTGCAGGCAAAAGGCTTATCTGTATCGTTCCAGGTCTGGGACGATGAAAACGTGGATTGGGACGTGTTCAGCGCCATTATCATCAAATCGCCCTGGGATTATTTCGATAAAATAGCGGCTTTTTATGCCTGGCTCGATAAGCTGGAAGCCCTCGGGAAAAAGGTGCTGAACCCGGTAAAAACTTTGCGCTGGAACGCCGATAAAATTTACTTTAAAGACCTTGTTCGGCAGGGGGTACAGGTGGTGCCAACCTGCTGGCTGAACAAAGGCAGTCGCTTTGAGGCAGGCCCTGTTTTTGAGCAGCTGCAGACAGATAAAATAATTGTGAAACCGCGTGTAAGTGGAGGTGCTAAAAACACGTTTGCCATTACCCGCGAAGCAGCAGCAGCACACACCGGTAAAATAAATGCTTTGTTACAGGAAGAGAATTTTCTGGCGCAGCCTTTCCTGGAAGAGATAAAAAGCAAGGGCGAGTGGTCGTTTATTTTCTTTGGCGGAGAATACAGCCATGCGGTTCTAAAAACAGCGAAGCCCGGCGATTTCAGGGTGCAGCACTACCTGGGAGGTGCTGTGCACACGCCGGCACCTCCCGCAGCCTTGCTGGCAACTGCCCAACACCTGGCAAACAGTTTTGCCGCCGAGTGCCTCTATGCCCGTGTAGATGGTGTGGAGCAGCAGGGGGAACTGGTGCTTATGGAACTCGAACTGCTGGAGCCCTTCCTGTTTCTATCTATGGCAGAAGGAGCCACAGCACGCTATTACGAAGCGCTGCAGCAACTTCTTAAATAGGCCTTAACCCTCGGGTGTTTTTAGACAGAAAGGCTTTGGAAGGGCATTTTTATTAGAATAATTGGTGTGCACAACGTGTTGAAAGACATTGATTTATGTAAATTAGCAAATGGGCAGTACCGTTTGCTATAGAATCTTTCCCAGTCCTTGGGTTGAGCGCCTTTGCAGGTTTCCGGTGCCGCGGGAGCGGCAGCCCGCTTGCGGGCAGGAAAGATGCAGCAGCGCGATGCCTAAGGACGAGGCCCCGCTTATATAGGGCCCCTTCCCCAGTCGTGAGCGCTTGTGAGTTGCAACGCAGCAGAAAAGCCAGAGGGCACCGGATCAAACAATTGCAAAGGAATTTAGAACCTCTTTTTCAAAGGCAAAATTTCCCAAATAGCTGTTTAGTCTAAAAGCAGGCACAACTGCAGTAGCATATCTTTTCTACTTCTTACTATGGAAAATCAGAAGAGGAACAGCTGCTGTTAGAACCAGCTTTTTAGCCAGGCTCGGGTGCAGAATCTCATCGAGCAGATTGCGCTCCCGGTTAGTGAGCGCAATTAGGTTAATGCTTTCCTGGTGCACAAACTCCTGCAGGGTTTTGGCCACTTCGCCTCCTTCGAGCAAAGAAAATTGGATGTGGGTCGAAGATGCGTTTTGTCGGAGCTGCTCCTGCAGGGCCAGCAGCTTTTCCCGGTCGTGCTCCTGATCATCAGTTGAGATGTGCACACAATAGGTGCTCGCCTGAAACGGCTGTAACAGCTCCAGTACCGCCTCTATAGCTGCTACGTCTGCCTTGTCGAAATCTGTGGCATAGAGTACTTTACGAATAGGGCCAGCCGCATACTCCTGCGGCACCGTGAGCAGCGGTACTTTTAAATCGCCAAGTACTTTGGTGGTAATGGTGCCAAACAAGGAGCGCGAAAAATCTTTTTGCCCTTTGGTGCCCATAATCACCAGCGAGGGTTTAAAGCGCCTGGCCTGTTCCAGAATCTCATCTTCCGGAAACCCACTGATAAAGGTTCTTTCTATCTTCACTTTAGAGCCAGAACGTCGGGCCTCCTCTGCTACCTGGTGGTACAGTTCGTCGAGTTGCTGCTGTGCATCAATTTCGTTGCGGTGCAGCACCTGCTCAGTTATTATTTCGGAAGGAGTAAGATCGGTGGCAGAGGGTAAAACAGGGTCTCCGTCGGCCAGGTAATCCTGAAAACAGTGCAGGAGCAGCAACTGCGCGTCTGGCACCCCGGCAGTCAGGTTCAGGGCATATTGGCAGGCAGCATCGGTGCTGTCAGAAAAATCTATGGGAACTAATATCTTAAACATGCGAGGCTTTGTTGTGTTGGGTTTTGTATACGAAGCTCCAGTTAGATGCGGCTGATTGTTGTTTTGGAAATTTGAATGAGTGACGGAGAGAATGAATGCCAGAATTTTAGATCAGCTTATAAAGCTACATTTGGCGCAGGTATTTAACATCCAGCCTGTCCTGAAAAACCATGGTCAACTACGTTATTTAATTAAGTTTAACCAAATAAGAAGGCAGGGTGCAAGTACTTTGCCTGGATAAGGTGCAGATTGCAGGCAGAGGCAGCTAAATCATAGCTGAATAATTTCTAATTTAGCAGGTGGCGCAGCACCATCAGTACCTGCTAGTTTTTATATTTTTTTATAATATTGTAGCCTGACTCCGCTTTAAGATGGCGAAACGATTTGTATTTTATTTCTTTGGGTTTGTGCTGTTGGCATCGTTGGCCTACTATGGTTTTCATCGTTGGAAAGATTCTCAGTCGAAGGTGAATCTGTGGACGCTGGTGCCCGAACACGCAGCCTTTGTACTAGAAACCAATAACCATACGGCGCTGGTAGAGCACCTGCAGGCCACTGAACTCTGGGACAGCTACGCCATGATTCCGGTGGCGAACAGGCTGGAAGAAAGCATAGCCTGGCTCGATAGCATTTCGCCCGGAACGGAGCGCCTGACCCGTTTTCTGGATAAAAAGGAAATTCTGACGTCGGTGCATGTGGTAGGGAAGTCGGAGCTGCAGTATGTTTTTTATGTACCAGTAAATACAGTAGGTGAGCATAGGTTCTTAAGAACTCTAACCGAAAATGTAGCGCGTAGCACATTTTTTAAAGATGAGTCGCGCGAGTACCAGGGCTTTCTGCTCACCGATATTCAAAACACTGCCACAGGTAGCAGCTTTACCTACTTCTCGTACCACAACAATATTATACTGAGCCCTTCGCCGGTGCTGATCGAAGAAATTGTGCGCCGCATTAACCGGGGCAAGCCCACCTCCATCGCCGCCGATTTTAAAAGCACCAATTACCTGTCGCAGCCCGATGTATATGCCAACATACTGGTAAACTACAGAGCATTGCCTGAGCTGCTGGGGCTCTTTGTAAGCAAAGACCTGATGCCACAGGTCCGGTACCTTTCGAGCCTGTGCCGCAACGGTATGCTGGAGCTGAAGCTGGAGCAGAACAAACTGTTTCTGAATGGTTTCTCTAACCCCGAAGACCTGAAAGACTCTTTCCAGAACCGCTTGAAACCCGATGTGCCGAAGCCGCTGCAGGTCCGGAAGTTTTTGCCGAACCGAACGGCGGTGCTCTTTCATTTCGGAGCCGGTCAGGTATCCAGGTTACGGGAGTTGCCTCGCGCAGCCGGTACTATCTACGCCACCACCCTCGATAGCCTTGCCCTCACCTTCCGGCAGGAGGTAGCCCTCGATTTTCTGGAATCTTACAACATCAACGCTAAACCCGAAAAAGTGGTGTTTGCCCAATCTGCTAATCCAAACCTTACGTTAGCTCTGCTCCGAAAGCTCAGTAACCAGGTTAATACGGCCCGCAAACTTACCTCGCACACCGAAAAGCACGGGAACTATGCCATTGAGCAGCTGAACATACCGGAGTTGCCGGAGCAGCTTTTTGGCAAGTTATTCGGTGGGTTTGAGCAGAGTTATGTGGTGCAGTTAGATAATTACCTGCTTTTTGCCGACGAGGTAAGTACCATACGCGGCGTGCTCGACGATATTGCTTCCGACAACGTCTGGGGCAAATCTGTTACGCAGAAAGTGTTTCTGGAAGAGACGCTGCAGGAGGCCAACTTCAGCCTGTTTCTGAACACCGTAAATGCCTGGTATGTGCTGAGCAAATATGTGGCCGACGATGCCCGTGATGCCCTGCTGCAACAGGCCTCGCTTATCAGGCGCTTTAACCAGGTGAGCGTGCAGTTTTCTAAAGTAGAAAAGCAGTATTACACCAGCGCCCTGTTTAGGAGGCTAGACAACAACGAACAAGGAGAAACCGGTTTTGAGGAGCTGGCGGTGGTGCCCTTTACCTCGCGTTTAGCTTCTATGCCGTACCCGGTGCAAAGTGTAAGCGACCGGAGCCGCGAAATACTGGTGCTCGACTCCGCCAACATGTTGCACCTGGTTTCTGCCACCGGTGATAAAACCTGGTCCGACTCTTTAGGGAGCGATATTAGAGGGGGCGTGCGGCAAATCGAAATAGGAGAAGACAAAAAGCTGCACTATGTTTTTGCAACTGCCAGCCGCATTCACGCGCTTAACGGGCAGGGCAAGCAGTTGGAGAATTTCCCGTTTAATGTTAGCGACTCGTTGCGCCTACAGCACCTGGCAGTATTCGATTATGAAGGCAACGGCAATTACCGCCTGCTCACCGACGATAATATGGGCAACCTGTATATGTTCGACATGCGCGGCAACGCCATAGAAGGCTGGCAGCCACGCCGCCTCGATTACCGCTTGGCTGCTGCACCACAGCACCTGCGCATTGGTAACCGCGATGTTATTTTGGTTTTGCTGGAGAATGGCTATGTGTATGCCCTGAACCGTAACGGCGACCCTTTTCCCGGTTTTCCGTTCAGTTTGCGGGCACCTATCACCTCTGCTGGTTTTGCCAGAATAGGCGGCGATCTTCGTAAATCGGAGGTAACGGTAGTAACACGTTATGGTGAGATGGTGGTATTTAACCTGCAGGGGCAGGTGCAGAAACGGGAGCAGCTGCTGCGGCCAACTAAAAGCGCTATGTTTGAGCTTGTGCCCGATAACCGCGAAAAATCTTATGTAATTGTGCGGCAGGACCTGGGGAGGGTCACGTTCTTCGATCAGGACCTGAAACAGCTATTCGACAAGCAGTACGTAACTTCGGCACCAAAGCAAATCCAGTATTTCCATTTCGGGGGAGACCGTAAAATTTACGCTGTTACAGAAACAGGTCCTCAAAAAACTTACCTCTACGACTTTAGAGCCGATCTTATCGGCGATCGGGCGCTATCGAGCCAGCAACCTGTCACCATCTCGTTTAACGAATCTACGGAGCGGTATACGCTGTTCAAGGTTTTCAGGCGGGACCTTAAAAAAATGAGCTTTAGGTTGTAATGCTGGAAAAAAAACATTGACTAGTGCCAGTCTTATAGATCTCAAAATTAAAGAAACATGGAAAAGCTATTACTCCTGCTTTCGCTGCTGTTCTTGCCAATGGCAGCAACAGTTATGGCCCAGCAAAAAGACAAACCTGCTTACCGGCTGTTCACAAAAGAGGGCAAGGCAGTTGATTATGGTAACATGCTGGCCACTCTGCAGAAGGCGCAGGTGGTTTTGTTTGGGGAACAGCACAACGACCCCATTGCGCACTGGCTGCAGCTGGAGGTTGCCAAAGACCTGCACCAGGCGCACCAGGGCAAGTTTGCGATCGGGGCAGAAATGTTTGAGGCCGATGTGCAACTGGTAATAAACGAGTACCTGGCAGGGCAGGTGCCGGAAAGCAATTTTGAACAGGAGGCGCGGCCATGGCCAAACTATAAAACAGATTATAAACCGGTTGTTTTGTTTGCCAAAGAGCAAAAAGTGCCGGTAGTGGCCACCAATGTGCCCCGGCGTTACGCAGCCATGGTAGCAGGTGGGGGCCTGGCTGCTCTGGGAAATGTGTCGGGCATCGGGAAGGCCTTTTTTGCACCACTGCCTGTGGTTGTAGATACTGAATTACCCGGCTATAAAAACATGCTCTCGATGTTCGGCAGCAGCACTCATGGTACTACCAAAGCCGAAAACATAGTGCAGGCGCAAGCCCTGAAAGATGCTACCATGGCGCATTTTATAGGGCAGCAGGTGCAGGCCGGAAACAGGATGCTACACCTCAACGGCGCCTACCACTCCGATAACTTTGAGGGCATTGGCTGGTACCTGAAGCAGGCGCAAATTAAAGCAGATGTGCTCACCATAACCACCGTGCTGCAAGACGACCTGAATAAGCTGGAGAAGGAGCATCAGCAGAAAGCCGATTTTATAGTGGTGGTACCCAGTAGCATGACCAGAACATTTTAAATTACAAAGCACCGGATGCGGAGCTAGTGCAAGGCTGGGTTCAGCTTCGGCTTTAAAGCTCCCCCCTTCACAGATTATGCACTCCAATTATTCAAATCAAAAAGGCCTCCAGAAAGGTTTTTGGAGAAAAACCTCCAAGGGTCTAAGCCTGGTTCAGGACAGGGTACTATAGTTACAGGCAACATAGCACGACATCAGGAAACAATGTGAGGCAGAGACAGACCGCTTCACACACAAAAAAGCCCGACTTTGCAGCCGGGCTTTTTTGTGTGTGAAGAAGTATGTTACTAGGCAGAGAAGGAGGTACCGCAACCGCAGGTGCTTTTGGCTTGCGGGTTGCTGAACGTAAAGCCTCTTGCGTTCAGGCCATCCTGAAAATCTACCTGCATGCCAAGTACATACATGGCGTGTTTTTTATCCATAATCAGGTTGATGCCTTCTACATTATAAATCTCGTCAGAGTCTTTGGCTTTATCGAAACCTAAGAGGTAAGACATGCCCGAGCAGCCTCCGCCTTGCACACCAACGCGCAAGCCATATTCTGCTGGCACATTTTTTTCCTGCATTATATTTCTAACCTCAGCCAGTGCTTTTTCGGTAAGCGAGATGGGGGCAGTTTTTGTATCTGTTGCTGTATTCATGGTATCGTTAATTATCTGAAGTGCAAATTTATTGAAATATACTAAATATTTTCTGTTCTTCCGGATTAGACTACGTTATCTAAAACAGAAGCCGCCTGTAAATGATTCCTGCCAATTAATTAAATTATTACGATATTTGGAGGCATTCCAGACCGAAATCAGATCAGAAAACAGACCTTATGATGAATTTTTTGTTAGTAATTACTTACATCATTCCTATTTTACTTGTAATCGGAGTAATTGTTTGGTTCTTGGTAAAGCTGGATGAGCACCTGAAAAACATGCGGCAGATAAAGATGCTGGGTGTGCGCCTGAGTAAAGATGCCATTACCTTGCCTGTTCGGTTGCACGCCTACGAGCGGGTGGTGCTGTTGCTGGAGCGCATAACGCCGGCCAACATGCTGCTGCGCATCAGCAGTTCCGGCTTTACGGCTGCGGAGTATCACCAGGTACTGCTATCGGAAATCCGGAACGAATTTAACCACAACATGTCGCAGCAGGTGTATATGAGCGATGTGGCCTGGCAGCAGGTAAAACAGACGCGCGAAGAGGTGGTGAACATGGTCAACAGAACCTACCATGAACTACCGGAGGGCGCTCGTGGTACCGACCTGGCTAAGCGTATCCTGGAATCGATTCTGGTATCGGATGTAGATCCGACTGCCGCAGCCATACAAGCCGTGAAGCAGGAACTGCGGGAGGTTTTTTAAGTTAGAAAGATTTGAGTTAGAGAGTTATGGTGTAGGAAAGACCTCGCAGCGTGCGCAGCTCCTGCGAGCGTCTGGTCAAAGCAGGCGGAAAGCTCTAAACCCTTTAGCCCTAAAATGTTATATAACCTTCTGAAGGCCATTTTCATTAGGATAATTTGAGTTAAGCATCGGCAGCTATGGCAAGGAATATACTCGAAGAAAGAAACCAGAAGTTCATGAGATTCTGGAAGCAAAAGCGGCAGAACAAATGGAAGTATGTTGCCATGATCGGTATTTTCGGCTTTATTATAGTGGTGCCAGGATACTTTTGGGGAATCGATTTTGAACTGGCTAACATAGAAGTGGCGAAACTCTCTACATTAACACTACTCTCAGCAGCCGCTGGTATATGGTACGGACTGTGGTCTTATAAGAAGCAGGAGAAACTGTATCAGGAGCTTTTAGCTGCTAATGATGCTGAACCGGCCTAGCCAGATTATTCGAATGAAAATGGCCTTCCGAAGCATTTAAGCTGATTTTCTGCCAAGGGTAAAAGGCTGAGGTGGCTGTAGGAGATAACCAAAAAAGGCAGAAAGCCAGCAACCACAATTGCTAGCTTTCTGCCTTTTGAGTTATAACGTTAACTTCTCTAACTTACAAGTTCCTTTAGCTTATAGACCAGCGCCTGCACCTGGCTCAGGGAGTGTGCCGGGAAATTGGCGATCCGGATCTGGCTTTCTTTGTAGCTGCCGTAGCCGCTTCCTACTGCCATGTCGAAGGGAGCAAGCCGCTTAATTACTTCGGAAGCTGGCAATTTGGTATTGGCAATAATGGTGGTAGCCGACCGGTGCGACTCCTTTTGCACAGCCACCTCGAAGTTTTCGCTGCCGGCAATATAATCGTAAATCAGTTTTGCTTTGGCTTCTGTTTCCTGGCGCAAAGTGTCTACACCTTTCTTATTCATCTCCTCTACCACATGGCCCAGCAGGTAAATGTTGAGCACATTGGGTGTTTCAGGTGTCTGGAATATTTTTGCCTTGGGCAGCAGCGACGGAATGCTATGGTATGAACCCACCGACAAACCTTTTGCTTGTAGCGCTTCGGCTTTGGCAATACAACGCTCATTCAAGATCCAAACGCCCAGGCCGGCAGGCAAGCCAAAACACTTCTGCACCGAAAAATAAACCGAATCAATTTTACTGTAATCAAACGCCGGGTGCGGCATAGACGACACGGCATCCACAAAAAACAGCGGCTCTGGCCCTACCTTCTCCCGCAGGGCGTTAATGGCAGCTACAGGCAATGAGGCACCAGAGCTGGTTTCGTTCTGCACCAGGGCTACCAATTCGGCTGTGGCAGGTACTTCTATCTGGTCTACTTCAAAGCCTTCGCCAAAAGCAACCTCGTGTTTTGTAGCTTTTCGCCCCAACTCCTTCGAAATCTCATAAAAGCGTTTCGAGAAAGAACCGTTCACCAAATGGAAACTTTCCTGCTCCACAGTGTTCTGAATGGCGCGTTCCCAAATCTCGTTGGCCGACGAAAGCAGCAGAATCTCAAAATTGTCGGGTAGCTGCAGCAATTGGCGCAAACCAGTTACGGCATGTGCATAAATATCTTTAAACTGCTGACTACGGTGTGAGATGCTGCCAATTTTGTTGGCCATGGCTGCTGCCATGTGCTGCGGCACCGTTGGGTACAGTTCAGACGGACCAGGTGTAAAAAAGACTTTATTTGTCATTTTGGTGGTTAATTGCTGATTGTTAATTGCTGAATTGTTGATTGCTGTTTAGAATAATTATCAGCCGTAAAGTATAACGACAATTTGATAATGTACTATAACAACAATCAACAATTAACAACCAACAATAAATTAATAAAGGATTCTGAACTTGATAGTTGCCGCGATGCTCTTTAACTCGTTTATCAGTTCTTTGTCGTAGGCTTTGTCGATATCGGTGATCACGTAACCGATTTGCTCGTTGGTTTTCAGGTACTGGCCCAGAATGTTTACATGGTTGCTGGCAAGCACGTTGTTGATGCTGGCCAGTACGCCTGGCACGTTGGCGTGCAGGTGTATGAGGCGGTGCGCATTGTTGAGCTCCGGCAGCTGTATGTTTGGGAAGTTCACGCTTTGGTACGTATTACCAGAGTTGATATAATCCATGATGCGGTTTGGAACAAAGTTAGCGATGTTCTCCTGCGCTTCGCTGGTGCTACCACCAATATGGGGTGTCAGGATTACGTTTGGCAAACCTCTTAACTCACTCAAAAACTCTTCGTTGTTGGTAGCAGGTTCTTCCGGGAACACATCTACAGCGGCACCTTTTACTTTGCCAGATTTAATAGCAGCCTCCAAAGCCGGAATATCTACTATATGGCCACGGCTCAGGTTAAGGAAAATGGCACCATCTTTCATGGCAGCAAATTCATCGGCACCGAACATGTTCTGGTTGTAAGGGCGACCGTCTACGTGCAAGCTAACAATGTCAGCAATTTCGAGCAGTTGCTTCAGAGAAGTACATTTGCGGGCATTTCCCAGCT
Source organism: Pontibacter qinzhouensis (assembly GCF_008017455.1). Lineage (GTDB taxonomy): Bacteria > Bacteroidota > Bacteroidia > Cytophagales > Hymenobacteraceae > Pontibacter > Pontibacter qinzhouensis. The sequence continues at coordinate 29,126 of NZ_VRTY01000059.1, forward strand.
GCAGTTTTTCTACAATGTCGTAGTAGTAAACCTCCATGCCCATGGCCTCGGCCAGTACAGAAAGCTGGGAGCCGATATTGCCGTAACCTACAATACCGAGTTTTTTGTCGCGCACTTCAAAGCTGCCCTGAGCCGATTTGTCCCATTCGCCACGGTGCATTTTTATGCTCTTTTCGGTAATGTTGCGGTTCAGCATAATAATCTGGCCAATAGCCAGCTCTACCACACTGCGCGTGTTGCTGTAAGGCGCGTTAAATACAGCTACCCCGGCATCTGTACAGGCCGCCAAATCGATCTGGTTTGTACCAATGCAGAAAGCGCCAACACACATTAACTTGTTCGCATGCTCCAGCACACGTTTGGTTACGTGTGTTTTAGAGCGGATGCCGAGAATAGATACGTTTTTGATGCGCTCGCACAGTTCGTCTTCGTTCAGCGCGCCGGCCATAATCTCTACCTGGTAGCCTTCCTGCTTAAACAGCTCTACTGCCTTTGGATGGATGTTCTCCAGCAGTAGCACGCTGATGCGGTTCTTAGGGTAAGAGATAGCCATTGGCAACTTATTCTGATAAAGAAACTCATCGAGGCTGGGCGCAATATGTTCGGCCTTGGCCACTACATTGTCGCGGCTGATGTTTTCGGTGAATGCATAAAACTTATTGGCAAGTCCGGCTTCCTTAATTTCGTAGTCGGTGTAGCCATCGCCTAACACGTACACATCGCCTTCCAGGGCTAAGTTTTCGAGTAGCTTTATTTTACCTTTATCTAAGCACAGCACATTGGCCTCGTCAAAACCAATGATGTTGCCTTGCTCATCATACGTAAAGGTATTGGCGTAAATGTTCTCTTCTTTAATGCCGTATTCGGTTACAATGGGTGTTATAAACTCCTTAAATCCGCTGGAAACAATGTAAATATTATCGGCAAATTCCTCGAAGAACTGCTTGTTGCGGCTAATAGAATTGGAAACTCTGTTTTTTAAGCGAGCAATGAGTGGGTTCAGGTGCTTCTGATTTGCCCGGAGCAAAGACAAACGTCTGGACAAGCCCACTGTAAAGGAGCTGTTGCCATCCATAGCACTGTTGGTGATGTTCTTGATTTCCGTCAGGATCTGATCTTTGTTCTCATCATCCTGCAGGGTAATTTCTCCTAACTCATCTAAAGCTTCTACCTGTGTAAATGTGCTGTCGAAGTCGATGATGAAGTACTTGTCTTTACTCATAAAAATTAGGCTGTATCCTTTTATTTAAGGGTGATTTTAAGCTGCTTTTACCGGGGTTTTGCTGCCCCTGTAGCTTGCAGGAGCCTGAGTGCCGGTTATGGCAGGTACTGTTATTAGCTCCTGATGGGCTAATAGGCTGTAAATATAGTAGATAAAAAAATCCGGCTACGAATAAAGTGCCGGATTTTTACTAGCTGAAACCAATTTTAGCGCTTTATTACCTATAAAGTGGTAAAACGCAACGTTTTCTGGTAGAAAAAATCTTAAAAACAAAAAATAAGAGTACTTATTGCGATATTAACACAAATCTGTTCTTTTACTTAGTAGTTTTACATCAGTGCCAATTGCTCATCAATAATGCTTTGGTAGTACTTTTCGTACTGAGGCAAAATTGTGTCTACATCAAATTCCTTGGCTCTGGCTAAGGCGTTTGCTTTAAAGGTTGGGAGGTTCTCGTCTTTTAAAATAATAAGTGCTTTTTTCACCATATCCTCTACATCGCCAACGGCACTGGTATAACCTGTAACACCGTCTATGTTAAGTTCGGGTATACCGCCGGCATTCGAAGATATGACCGGAACCTCGCAGGCCATGGCTTCGAGAGCAGCTAAACCGAAGCTCTCTTTCTCAGATGGCATCAGGAAGAGGTCGGCAATAGAGAGTACTTCTTCCACGGCTTCCATCTTGCCTAAAAAGCGGACATCGTTGCAAATATCCAGCTCGCGGCAAAGTTTCTCCATGCGGGGGCGGTCGGGGCCGTCGCCTACCAGCAGTAGTTTGGAAGGGATCTGGCGACGAACCTGGGCAAAAATCCTGATCACATCTTCCACACGTTTCACCGAGCGGAAGTTGGAGGTGTGCACCAGCAGTTTTTCGTTATTCGGGCTGATGGCCATCCGGAAGTGCTCTTTCTTCTGTCGCTTAAACTTTTCGAGGTTAATAAAGTTAGGTATTACTTTGATGTCTTTCTCAATCTGGAAGTACTCATACGTCTCTTCCCGCAAGCTGCTCGACACGGCTGTTACGCCATCTGACTGGTTAATGCTGAAGGTGACCACCGGCTCAAAAGAAGGGTCTTTGCCAACCAGTGTAATATCGGTGCCGTGCAAGGTAGTAATAACCGGTATGTTAACGCCGTGCGTTTTAAGAATCTGCTTGGCCATATACGCAGCCGATGCGTGTGGTATAGCGTAGTGCACATGCAGCACATCCAGCTTCTCGAACTTCACTATATCGACCATCTTGCTCGATAGCGCCAGCTCGTAGGGTGCGTACTGAAAGAGTGGGTATGTTGGCACGAATACCTCGTGATAAAAAAGGTTCTGGTTAAAAAAGTCGAGCCGGGCCGGCTGACTGTAGGTTATAAAATGTACCTGGTGCCCTTTCAGGGCGAGGGCCTTACCGAGCTCTGTGGCTACCACACCGCTACCACCAAAGGTAGGATAACAGACAATGCCAATTCTCATAGAAATTTCTGGTCTATAAATAACAAAGCGCAGCTCTAGTGGCTGCGCTTTTATAAAAAGTGTAAACTATTATGTTTTAGGAACAATGGACCTGTACACCACATCATGTATACGTGTACGGATATTATACTTCACTAGCTTGGTGTTTCCGGCATCCGGGTAAACCCTGTTCGACAGAAACACATAAATTAATTTATTCTCAGGGTCGACCCAGGTGCAGGTGCCTGTAAAACCGGTATGGCCAAAGGTGCTGAGCGATGCCATATCGGAAGTCGGACCGTTACCATCTGCCTCCGGCTTGTCCCAGCCGAGGCCACGGCGGCTTTTAGCTAATTGCTTTTTAGAAAACTCTGGCACCACATTCGTTTTAAAGTATTTATGTCCGCCATACGAACCATTTTGCAGGTTCATTTGCATGAGTATAGCCAGGTCGTTAGCATTTGAGAACAATCCGGCATGGCCGCCTATGCCACCCATCATGGCAGCACCCTGGTCATGCACGGTACCCCATATCAGGTTTTTGCGGAAGTAGTTATCGTCTTCGGTCGGGGCAATAGCCTCGCGCGGGTGCTTGAGCAGCGGGGTGTAGCCCATGGTGCTTAAACCAAGCGGTGCATAAAAGTTCTGATCCAGAAACTCGTTTATTGGCTGGTTGAGCAGTCGCTCCGACATACGTTTTAAAATATAAAAGCCTAAGTCGCTGTATTTATACTCAAATGTTTTTTCGCCTTTCTTTTTCTGCAGCAAAGGCGAGCGCACGGTCCAGGCCCAGAGCGAGTCTTCCATCGATTTAATAGAGTACACCCCCGGAATTACCTCATTCGGGAAAACATCGGTTTGGGTACTGGCATAAAACGTCTGGTTGAGTGTCTTTTTAGAGTCCAAGGTTTTCTGCCAGTGCGCCAGCGTAGACTGTAAGCCGGCATGGTGCGTGAGCAGGTCCCGGATAATCAGGCCTTCTTTGTTTGTGCCTTTTAACTCAGGCAGGTACGTCGATATCTTTTCGTCGAGCTTTACTTTGCCCTGGTCTTTGAGGAACATAACAGCTTGCAGGGTAGCGCCAACTTTGGTGATAGAGGCGATATCATACACCGTGTTGTTGGTAACAGCCGTTTCTTTCTCGTAGGTGTAGTGGCCATACGACTTGTTAAAAACTACAGTGCCATCTTTCACCACCAGCACCTGGCAGCCTGGTGTGGCAGCATAGGCAATGGCTTCGAGCGCAATGTTATCGATCTGCTGCAGTTTTTTGGAGTCCATGCCTACGCTTTCCGGCACGCCGTATTTCAGGCGATCTATGGCGGCAGTAGTAACGCCGGTGCCTGCTTTAAAAGTAGCAGAGGCCGTTACCGGCAGTTTGCCGGTAGCCGCACGCGCACCAAACAGCACCTGCGGCACAAACAACTGCGACACGGCATTGTCTTCGTAACCGCATAACAGGTAGTCGCTGCCTTCAAAAAATTTCAGGCTATAGGCGTTGCCCATAACAGCTACCACCACTTTTTTGTCGGTGCGCTCCTGCAGAAACTTTATAAAGGCACGCGTGCCCACCCCAATTCCGAAATTATTGGAAGCGGTAAAGTTCATGTTGTGGATGCTTACGACCACAACGTTGTGGTCGTGGAGCTGCGGAATAATTTTGTAAAAGGCTGAATCAGGTGCCAGGCGGTTCGGGATAACGAAATTAGTAACAGGAGCATAATTGCTGATCGTTTTCTGGAACACATTATCGGCTGGTGCTCCCACCGCCACAGAAGCTATGTTCATGGTGTCGAGGTTGCGGAATGGCAGGAAGGAGTTTTTGTTCTGCACCACCGTAACCGAGTGCTCATAAAGCTGCTCCTGCACCACCTTACTCATGGGCCGGTCAATTTCTGCCTGCAGGTTCTCCATTGGCACCGGCTTATACCTGTTCAGCCCTACCCAATACTTAGAATGGAGAATTTTTCTTACGCGCTGGTATACCTCCTCCTCCTGGAGCTGACCTTTGGCGAGTGCCTGCTTAATTTCTTTGGTGGCTGTAGGAACATCTTCAGAAAATAGCAGAATATCGTTACCTGCAATAAGCGCTTTTACATCTACTTCGCCGGGTTTATAATATTTGCTCACACCTTTCATGTTCAGGGCATCTGTAAATACAAGCCCTTTGTATTTCATCTTTTCCTTCAGGAGCGTAGTAACCAGGGGGTAAGAGAGGGTGCTGGCCAGGTTTTTTGTAGAGTCTATTTTAGGGAGATACAAGTGTGCTACCATCACGCCCATTACACCGGCATCAAACGATTTTTTAAACGGGTACAACTCTACCTCCGTCAGGCGCTGCAGGTTGTGCGGCACAATGGGCAGGGCCAGGTGTGAGTCGGTGTCGGTGTCGCCGTGGCCGGGAAAGTGCTTGGCAACGGCAATAATGCCATGGTCCTGCAGACCTTTTATATAGGCAATGCCACGGCGGGTAACTTCCTCTTTAGACTCGCCAAAAGAACGGTTGCCGATAACAGGGTTGGCCGGATTTACGTTTACGTCCATTACCGGCGAAAAGCTAACGTTTACACCAAGGCGTTTCATTTTCAGGGCTATTTCGCGGCCCATAAGGTACACGTATTTTTCGTCGTCGAGGGCACCCAGGGTCATTTGCTTGGCAAAGTTCATGCTGCTGTCGAGGCGCATGCTCAGGCCCCACTCGGCATCCATGGCTACTAGCAGCGGCAACCTTGCCTGCGATTGGTACCGGTTGGTAAGTTTCGCCTGGCGAACCGGCCCCCCTTGCAGGAACATGAGGCCACCAATGCCCCAGCGGCTCACCAGTGTGTCGAGTTCGCGGTAATGTTTTTCGTCTTTGTTAGAGTAAGCCGCCACCATAAACAGCTGCCCGAGGCGCTGGTCCGGCGTCATGGAGTTAAAGACGCTGTCTACCCAACTTTTCTCGGCTGTGCTCACTACAATATCTTCCGATGGCTTCAGGGCCATCAGTGAGCTCATTCCGAAGAACGCAAGTATTAACAATCCTAAACTGAAACTCTTCAACATCCTACTCGGCTATTTATACTATTGGAACAAGTCGAAATTAAGTCTATTTTTGCAGAAGGCAGCACGTAGAGATCAAAAAAAAATGCTGTTCCGCACAAACCGATCAACGAATAAATGTAAATCCTGCCTGGCGTGGTGCAGACCTTTGGTCAGGAGCCGCAACAGGTGCAAAAACCGCTTTGCCACTGAAAATATACAGATTTCGCTGCATACAAGCAAAGGGCAATAGCACCAGGTTTAACTTCAGGATGATAATCTAAATCTTTAATCGGTCTGTAAATTAATAATAATTTTAATTCTGAATAAGTTCTGTTTTAGATAAAATAGTCTACACAAAAATAAGGCCGTATTAAAAGCCAGTTTGTTTTAGAACCAGAATACGTTCAGATAGAAGCATAAGAACCGGATGCCCGATATTATAAATTTATTGCCTGACTACCTTGCCAACCAGATCGCTGCCGGAGAAGTAGTGCAACGGCCGGCATCGGTGGTGAAGGAGCTGCTAGAGAATGCCATAGACGCAAAAGCAACCAGCATACAACTGATTGTGAAAGATGCCGGAAAGCAGCTGGTGCAGGTGGTGGACAATGGTTCCGGCATGTCTGAAACAGATGCCCGCATGTGCCTGGAGCGCCATGCCACCTCTAAAATAAATTCTACTGAAGACCTTTTCCGAATCCGGACCATGGGGTTCAGGGGAGAGGCGATGGCCTCTATTGCGGCAGTGGCGCAGGTGGAGCTGAAAACCAAGCCTCACGGCGCTGAGGCAGGTACCCGCCTGCTCGTAGAAGGCTCTGCCCTGGTAAGCCAGGAGCCTGCAGCAGTGCCGGAAGGAACCTCCGTGGCTGTTAAGAACCTGTTTTACAACGTGCCAGCCCGCCGTAACTTCTTGAAAACTAATGCGGTGGAAATGCGCCATATACTCGATGAGTTTCAGCGGGTGGCGCTGGCGTATCCGCAGGTGAGCATGACGTTGTTCCATAATGACCTGGAAGTCTTCAATTTGCCTGCCACTAAGCTAAGCCAGCGTATTGTGGGCATGTTTGGCAACAACTACAAAGAGCAGATGGCTTATTGCGAGGAAGATACCTCGTTCCTGAACGTGCGTGGCTACATTGGCAAGCCGGAATTCGCAAAAAAAACCAGGGGAGAGCAATTTTTCTTTGTAAACAACCGCTTTATAAAGAGTGGCTACTTGAACCATGCCGTTATGAGGGCTTTCGAGGGCTTACTGCCAAAAGACAGCCATCCTTTTTATGTGCTTTTTATTGATATAGAGCCAGAAAAGATAGATATTAACGTGCACCCCACCAAAACCGAGATTAAGTTCGAGGATGAGAAAACGGTGTACGCCATCGTGCATGCCGCTGTCAGGAAAGCACTAGGTACACACAATATTGCCCCATCGCTCGATTTTGATGGTGATGTGAACTTCGCGCCGCTGCAGCCTATCCGAATGCAGCCTGGCCTTAATGAGTTTGAGAAAGATGCGGGGTTTCCCGGTTTCAGTGCGCCATCGTTTGCTCCTAAACGCATGAAATCGGATGGGTGGGAAAGTTTGTACGAGGTGGCCCGTGAGCAGCCACGAAGGGAAACCCAACTTGCTGAAACACCAGAAAACAGCGGACTGCTCGACGAGGCTTTTGCCCATGTGCCGGCTGCTACGAACAAAGCGCTCCAGATTCACCAGAAATACCTGCTGGTGCAGGTAAAGTCGGGGGTGATGATAATAGACCAGCAGGCGGCGCAAGAGCGGATACTGTATGAAAAATACATTGGCTCCATGCAGAAAAAGACCGGAGCCTCGCAGGCACTGCTGTTTCCGCAGACTGTAGATTTATCGCCGGGCGATGCGGTGCTGATAAAAGAATTGGCGGCTGAGTTTAAAGACATGGGCTTTCAGTTTGAAGAGTTTGGAGGTAACACCATTATTCTGAACGGCATACCGGCCGATGTGCAGGCTGCTGATGAAAAAGAACTGCTGGAAGAACTGATAGAACAGTACAAAAACAACGCGACCTCCATGAAACTTGACCGGCGTGAGAACCTGGCGCGTGCCATGGCTAAGCGGCTGGCATCAAGGCTGCCGTTCCGGATGTCGGACCTGGAAATGAATTCGCTTGTAGACAAACTTTTTGCCTGCCAGGTGCCTAACTACACACCTGGCGGACAAAAAACATTAGTGATTATGGAGCTTGGCCAGCTGCACGATCTGTTTCTGAAAGGCTGATTTTTTACTTTGAAGCGCATAACACATGTTTAACATAACCCCGATGGTCAGGAACATCCTGATCATTAATGTGGTCGTATTTATACTCCAGGACAGGCTTTTTGCCACAGGGCAGCTTGCCTTGTACCATTTCGGTTCCAATTACTTTCAGCCAGTGCAGCTGTTCACGCACATGTTCATGCATGGCAGCTGGGGGCATTTGTTCAGCAACATGTTCAGCTTGTTTATCTTCGGGCCCTTGCTGGAGAGGTTCTGGGGGCCGCAGCGCTTCCTGGCTTTTTATCTGATTACGGGCCTGGGAGCCAGTTTGCTGTATTCCGGTGTACGGGCGTACGAACTCAACGAGCTATACTCCGATACTGTACGCTACCTGGAGGCACCTTCTCCTGCAGGTTTTAACCAATACATGAACGACCACCTGGGCGAGGGCTCCGGCCAAGGGTTGGTAGAAGCATACGCCCGAAACGACGACAACCCCAGCTACATAGAAAAAAGCAAAGAAGTGGTGCGCACCGTCTACGACAGGGTGTTTAATACACCTCTGGTAGGCGCGTCTGGTGCCGTTTTTGGCATTTTGATGGCTTTTGGTATGCTCTTTCCGAACATGGAGCTTTTCCTCATATTTTTCCCGATGCCGATAAAGGCAAAGTATTTCGTGCTGCTCTACGGGGCTTTTGAATTATATTCAGGCTTTAACCGGGTGCCAGGCGATAATGTGGCCCATTTTGCGCATCTGGGAGGTATGCTGTTTGCGTATATACTCATAAAAATGTGGCAAAGGAACAATTTCCGCGACAATTTCTAAAACTACAATGAACATCCTCGAAGATATAAAACAAGCTTTTCGTGAGCCAAATAACACGCTGAAGCAGCTTATCCTGATTAACGTTATTGTTTTTGTGGTGCTCATTGTCATGCGGCTCATTGTCACATACACAGTAGGGCCACAAGTGTATGGTTTGCTATTATCATACATCGCGCTGCCATCTTACCTGCACTCGCTCCTGATAAAGCCCTGGACGCTGATTACGTACTTTTTTACGCACGAAGGTTTTCTGCACATCATCTTTAACATGCTGAACCTGTACTGGTTCGGGCAGCTGGTGCGGGAGTACCTCGGCGACAAAAAGCTACTGAGTTTGTATGTGTATGGCGGCTTGGTAGGCGGTATTCTGTTTGTGCTGATGTATAACCTGATACCTTATTTATCGGTGTACCTTGGCAGACCCATGATCGGGGCATCGGCCAGTGTGCTTGCTATTGTGGTAGGAGCAGCTACTCTATTGCCCAACTTCACCTTTAACTTGATTTTGATTGGGCCGGTGCGTATAAAGTATATAGCCTTGTTCCTGGTTATTTTGTCTATTTCGGGAGCCGTAGGCGATAATGCAGGGGGTAACATTGCCCACCTTGGTGGTGCTGTTTTAGGTTGGCTATTTGTGAAACAGCTGCAGAATGGCCGTGATATGGGCCGCCCGCTGCATGCCTTCCTCGATTTTATAACCAACCTC
>NZ_VRTY01000006.1 GCF_008017455.1 Pontibacter qinzhouensis
AATTACAAAAACCAGGTGATGATAATTCTAACCAGCTGAATATGTTTTAGTTATAGTTGGACACTAATGACAAATTTTATTTAATATACTGAGTGCGTAACATCAGTAAATAATTGACTCTTCCACTCAACATAACTTAGCTGAATGTACTTAGCCGGGTAAAGCAAAAGAGGCAGCACCTTTTGGCGCTGCCTCTTTTGCTTTAAGCACGTCAGAAAAATTCTACTACTCTTTGTCTATCAGCTCTACACTGCGCTTCACAAAAGCAGTGAGGGCGGAGCCGGAGAGCATGTTCTGCGAAAGCAGCGCCAGATCAAACGCCTGGCGGGCAATGCGCTCTTTGTTCTCTTCTTTGGCCTTCAGAAGGCGCTGGTGCAGGCTATGGTTTGCATTTACTGTTACGTTGTAAGTGTCTGGCATGTCGCCCATAAACATCATACCGCCACCACCGGCACGGCTCATGTCTTTCATGCGGCGCATAAACTCAGGCATAGTAATTACCACTGGCGCATCGTCTGGCGACATGGCGGCTACTTCTACCTGCATGTGCTGGTTGTTAATGGCCTGCTCGTATACTTTCTTGATTTCCTCTTTCTCGGTATCGTTGAGCACACTCTCCTTGGTATCGTCTTTCTGAATCAGTTTGTCTATTGTTTCAGAGTCTACGCGCTTAAGGGTAGTCTTCTCCAGCTTCTGCTCCAGCAGGCCTATAAAGTGGCTGTCAATTACCGTATCCAGCTTCAGCACATCGTAGCCGCGGTTTAGGGCTGCTTCTACGTAAGCGTGCTGCTTATCGGCATCGGTTGTGTACAGCAATACCAGTTGCTCTGTTTTGTCGGTCTGGTTGGCCTGTGTCAGGGCTTTGTATTCTTCAAAGGTGTGGTTCTTGCCTTCGGTGTTCTGCAGGAGCACAAAGTCTTTGGCTTTCTCATAGAACTTGTCGTCGGAGAGCATGCCATACTTAATAAATACGTTTATGTCGGCCCAGTTCTTCTCAAACGTCTCGCGGTCTTTCTTAAAGATGTCGTTGAGCTTGTCGGCTACCTTTTTCGTGATGTAGGTATTGATCTTCTTCACGTTAGCGTCGGCCTGCAGGAAGCTGCGGCTCACGTTCAGCGGAATATCAGGCGAGTCGATAACACCGTGCAGCAGCATCAGGAACTCCGGCACCACGTCCTTCACTTCATCGGTAATAAACACCTGGCGCGAGTACAGCTGAATTTTGTTGCGCTGCAGCTCAAACTCATTTTTAATTTTAGGGAAGTACAGGATACCTGTCAGGTTGAAAGGATAATCTACGTTCAGGTGAATCCAGAAAAGCGGGGCTTCTGAAAACGGGTAAAGCTCTTTGTAGAAGTTTTTGTAATCTTCGTCTGTCAGTTCAGATGGCTGCTTTGTCCAGATCGGGTTCGGGTTGTTAATAACCTGCCCTTCGAACTCCACCTCTACCGGCAGGAACTTGCAATATTTGTTCAGCACCGTCCGAACGCGCTCTGTCTCCAGGAACTCTTCCGAATCTTCGGCAATGTGCAGAATAATGGTAGTACCACGATCTTCCTTGGTGGCTTCTGTAATAGCGAACTCTGTGCTGCCATCGCATACCCAGCGGGCTGGCTCTGTTCCGTCGCGGAACGATTTCGAGATAATCTCTACTTCGTTGGCTACCATAAAGGCAGAGTAGAAGCCCAGACCGAACTGACCGATAATCTGGTTTTTCTCACCGCCCTGGTCTTTGTAGCGCTCCACAAACTCGGTGGCGCCAGAAAAAGCAATCTGGTTAATGTATTTCTTTATTTCCTCGGCTGTCATGCCGATGCCACGGTCGGTAATAGTAATGGTTTTTGCCTCTTTATCTACGCTTACTACCACTTTCAGGTCGCCTTGCTCTCCTGTAAACTCACCAATACCGCCCAGGCGCTTTAGTTTTTGGGTGGCATCTACGGCGTTACTTACCAGTTCGCGTAAAAAGATCTCATGATCGGAGTACAGGAACTTCTTGATGATCGGAAAAATGTTTTCGGTGTGAATCGAAATATTACCTCTTTCTTCCATGTTTTTACCTTTAGTATATAAAATAAATGCTGTTGCTTAAACTTGCTTTCAGTTATCGCGTTTCAAATCCTGTTCCAGAGCTGCATTTGCTCCTGCTTCGTGACAGCTTGTCAGAATTTAGGATAAATGATTTTTTTTCTGACTCATTCTTCATGCTAAAACCTCCAGAATGGCACATTTATAGCTTATAACAGAGGTACTAGAGCACGAACAGCCGTTTTTAACACTTGTTCGTAAATGCAACAATGGTGAATTTATATTATATTTGCATGGTTTAACCAGATAAGTGCAACAAGTCAAATCCTATATCGCCCTTTTTCTACTGCTGCTCTTCGTGCGGGTATTGCTACCCGACGGACTGTTGCTGAGCCTGCACACCCATGAGCACACCTCACACGAAGTGCCCTGCGACGCTCATAAAGCTCAGGTAGATAAAAAGCACACACACTGCGATATAGAGGATTTGTTTGGGGCTCCGTTTCAGCCCGGCGTTGTGGCTGTTGAGTTTTTGCCACTTATACATGCCAGTACACAGCCCGGTTCGCAAGCAGCTAACTGGCAGCGCTGTGCCGTTTCTCATGCTTACCTGCGTGGCCCGCCTCTTGTTTAGGCGGAGTAACTTCTCCTTCTTTTCCTTCTAATTTTTCCGGGCTGTAGCTCCAGACCTTCTGGTGCCTATGTTGCTGCCCCTTTTCAAATTGTTATGCGCAACCTGTTTCTCTTCCTATTCAGAAGGAGAGGTTCCGGCTGTTGCCACCTGTTTACTATAAATTAGCTTACGTGTTTAAACTACCTGTTATTGGTAAGAACCTGCTGTTGCTGGTGTTGTCGCTCTTTTTGGCGCACGCCGGCCTGGCGCAGGATATGTACCTGGATCCGGAAGCGGACCTGGTGGAGCAGGACTGTGGCCTTACCTTTTCTGGTAAAGTTATAGATCACGATTCGCGCGAGCCGCTGATTGGCGCCACCGTGCTTATAACTGAACTGCAAAAAGCCGTTATTACAGATGAGTACGGCAACTACCATTTTCACCACCTCTGCCGTGGCTCCTATACGGTTACCACTACTTATATTGGCTATGAGGTTATCAGCACCTCGCTCAGGCTTACGTCTTCAGTGGTTCGGAACATGACCCTGCACGTAGATGCCAAAACGTTTGGCGCTGTAGAAGTAGTAGGCGGCAGAATGATAAAGCATACACAGGAAACAGAAACCCTGACCGGCAGAGAGCTGGAAGAGACCAAAGGACTATCGCTGGGCGAGTCGCTCAAAAAGCTGACTGGCGTAAGCTCTGTGCAAACCGGCCCAACGGTTTCGAAGCCTGTCATTCATGGTTTGTTTGGCAACCGGGTACTGATCCTTAACAATGGTGTGCGGCACGAGTCGCAGCAATGGGGAAACGAACACGCCCCCGAAATAGACCCGCTTAATGCCCAGGAGCTAAAGGTAGTAAAAGGAGCCGCCGGCGTACGCTATGGTTCTGACGCGATAGGAGGTATTGTGATGGTAAACCCCAAGCCGCTTCCCGACTCGGCAGGCGTAGCCGGTGAGGTGAACCTGATCGGGAGCACCAACACCCGCATGGGTACAGTGGCCGGTATGGTAGAAGGGCGGCTAAGGCAGGTGCCGCTAAGCTGGCGCCTGCATACTTCTCTTAAAAAAGCCGGAAGTGCCCAGGCCCCAGACTATAACCTGAACAACACTGGTTTTGAGGAGCAGAACCTGGCAGCCACTGTCGGCTATCAGCAGGAGCGCTTCGGAGCAGAACTGTACTACAGCTACTTCCATAGCAAACTTGGCTTTTTATCTTCGGCGCACATCGGCAACCTGACAGACCTGGCCAATGCCATTGGCCGGGAGCAACCCGAAGAGACGGGCAGCTTTACCTATACCATCGCGCGGCCTTACCAGGACGTAACACACCACCTGCTGAAGGCCAGAGGTTACTACAAAACAGGGGACCTAGGGGAATTACAGTTTACGTACGGGCTACAGGACAACAGGCGACAGGAGTACGACAGGCACCGCAACACCGGCGACACCCCGCAACTGGACCTCGACCTGCAAACGCACACCTCGGAGCTGGTGTGGGAGCATGAACCCATAGGTAACCTCTCCGGAACCATTGGTGCCACCACCATCTGGCAGAATAATACTTATGCTCCAAATACCAGAGCGCTTTTACCATTCTTCAAAGGACTTACCGTTGGTGCTTTTCTGGCAGAGAAGTGGCAGAAGAACAGGCTGCAACTGGAGGCCGGGCTACGCTACGACCAGAAAGCGCTCGACATTCAGCGGTGGGATGGTACCCGCGAGCTGCTGAAGCCGTCTTACACCTTCCATAATTTATCCGGAAGCTTTGGCGCCCTGTATGAGTTAGGCTACCATGTAACATTGAGTGGGCAGGTAGGCTATGCGTCGCGGGCACCGCATGCCTACGAACTTTTTGCCCGGGGGCTGCACAACAGCGCCGCCACCTACGAAGTAGGCGACCCAAACCTGGTCTCAGAAGCGGCTGTGAATACCATGGCAACCTTCACTTACCATTCTAACCCCCGGCTAAACGGGGAGCTTAGTCTCTACCACAATACCATTAACAATTACATTTACCTGCAAATTGCTCCGGAATATGCGTTAGGCGTACAAGGCGCTTATCTATATGCCAAGTACCAGCAGGCCGATGCCCGTTTCTGGGGTGCCGATATTATGGCAGATTATGCCCTCACCAGCCGTTTAACACTAATCAATAAAACATCGCTGGTGTATGCCATTAACCGCGAAACAGGAAACTACCTGCCATTTATAACCCCAAACCGAACAGACAATACGCTGCGTTACAGCTTCGATGACAACGGAAGTTCCTCTAAGCTAACAAGCAGCTACCTGGCACTGGGAGGCTTGTACGTAGCGCGGCAGAGCCGTTCAGATGCGCAGTCAGATCCTGTACTGCCCGCACCTGATGCCTACTTTCTGCTGCATGCCGAAATAGGGACATCGATACAACTAGGCAAGCAGCCCGTGGAGCTGGGGCTGGTAGGCAACAACCTGCTCAACACCACTTACCGCGATTACCAGAACCGCCTCCGGTATTTCTCCGATGAGATGGGCCGCATGCTGCTCTTTCGTGTTAAATTCCTGCTGTAGCCTTTGGTGCTAAAAGGCTTAACCTAACGCGCTGTGAGCACCGCTTTAAAAACTATTTTAAACTTAAAACTAAAACCACAACCATGAAAAAGTTATTCAGACCATACCTCGCATTTTTACTGATGGGCAGCCTGCTTGCAACCACCGCTTGTAAAGAAGACGAAGAGCCGGAGCCGGACCATGACCACGAGCTTATCACCACTGTTACGTTAACACTAGTTCCAACAGACACCAGCAAGCCCACCGTAACTGCTACCTGGGAAGACCTGGACGGCGTAGGCGGCACCCCTGCTACCATAGACGACCTGGTGCTCAGCGCAAATACCATTTATACCGGCTCTATTAGCTTCGAGAGCGAAGAAGACCACGGCGACCACAGCCATGGCCACGACCTGACAGACGAAATAAGAGAAGAAGGAGATGCACATGAGCTGTTTTATGTTGTTACACCACAAGGCCTTGTCTCTTTTGAAAAAACAGATGTAGATGACAATAATCGCCCGATTGGTTTAGAGACACGAGTAATTACAACAGGTGCCGGAACCGGTACCGTACGTGTGGTGCTGAAACATCAGCCTGGCCTGAAAAGCAACAACAGCGATATAAACACAGGCGAAACGGATGTAGACATTACCTTCAATACAACTGTGCAATAGCATTTGCTACACTACAATCAACAAAAAAGAGACGTTCTGCCAGAGCGTCTCTTTTTTGTTACAACTGTACCGAGAATGCTCTCTTTTGCACTTTTTTTATTATATTGCTAATAAAACATAGTATTAATCAGTTGTATTAAGCGTTACTTATTTACACAACCTATTCCATATGAACCAGACTTACTTTCTCAGCCGTTTATTCCTGTTTATACTTTCTGGAGTAGTTTTGCTTTCAGGATGCAAAAAAAGCAGCCCGGCGCCAACACCCGAGGATGAAAAAGAAATTATAACAACAGTGGTTTTGCTGCTGGTACCGGAGGGGAAAGGCCAGAATGCATCTGCCACCTGGAAAGATCCGGACGGACCTGATGGACAGGCTCCTTCTATTGAAAACCTTGTGTTGAAAGCGAACACCACCTACCGCGGCACTCTTACCTTGCTAAACGAAAGTAGCCCCAATACCCCTGTAGATATAACTGCAGAAGTAAGAACAGAAGGCCATGACCATGAAGTGTTTTATGTAGTAGATGGTGCCAGCCTTGCCATAACCAAAACTGACCTCGACCGCAATAACCGACCCATTGGCCTGGAAACTACTATGGCCACTACCTTACCAAGTGCAGGCAGCCTGCGCATCGTACTCAAACACCAGCCAGGTCTGAAACGCGGCAACAGCACTATCGAAACTGGCGAAACCGACGTGGATGTAGTTTTCCCTGTCTTAATTCAGGATTAGAACATTTAAGATGTTAGACGCTAGATGTTAGGTACTAGACCCGTTACAGGATCGGAGTCTTACGTAAGTTGATGGTTCATTTAACTTCACCCATTGAATCTCTGTTTTCCAAAGTAGCCATTAAGCAACTTAACAGTTAGAAGCCAGTGATTATTCTAACCCCATTTGTCTGTAGCTACTCCTTCTACTAATTGCGGCAGGAAACCACAAAGCGGACACATCTGCCAGGTGAACAGTTTGGAAATAAAATGGCTGAGCGTTCCGCGAGTGCGGGATGGGGCCCTCGATTTCTATTTTCTTGATTTTTTGGTTCTTTTTTTCTTGATACAAAAAGAACTAAAAAAATCAGGCTATGAAATAACTTTCCTATGCAAGTATGTTAAAAAGTACCTATGCGAACTTAGACTAAACCGCCAGTAGCCTCTGCTAACGGATTTTGCTCACAAGATCTTTCCAAGATGACAAAAAGTGGAGGTAGTACAAGTAAAAACAAGTATTTGTTGGCTGCCGCACTAAACCAATTATTCTAATCAAAACAGCCTTCCAAAGGCTGAATAGGCTATGGAAGGCCAAGGGTAGGAGCCATTATAAACAATATTTGCCTACTCCGGCTTCTCCCGTTTGTCGGAGAAAGGAGCAGGAGTGGTGGTGAGCCATTGCGGTTCGCTTTTGAAACCGTTATTTTCGTTGTGGTCGTCGTAAGGCACTTTTATGCCGTGGTAATAATCCTGCAGCTGGTAATCTTTGCGGAGGGGGTGGCCTTCCCAGTCGGCGGCGCAAAGAATACGGCGCATGTCGGGGTGCCCTGTAAAGCTGATGCCTACTAAATCGAACACCTCGCGCTCGTGCCAGTCGGCGGTGCGCCAGATGTGGCTTACGGTAGGCACCTGCGGCAGCGGCTCTGCCTCCTGCTGGTTGCGTGGCACGAGCACCTTCAGCATCAGGTGGTGGTCGTAAGGAATGGAGTAAAGGTTATAGATAACTTCCATGGTACCTGCTTCAGGGCCATTGTCGAGGCCGGTGAGGCAGGAGAGAAAGTCGAAGTAGGTTTGCTCGTTGTCGTGCAGTTGCAGACATACCTCGGCCAGGCGCTCGGTCTGCAGCACCAGGTAGGGCTGCAGGTTATCCTGCTTCTCAGCCACCACAACCTCCTGCCCAAACAGCTCCACAATCAAATTCCTGATTTCTTCGAACAACATAAGAGACGCTAGATGTTAGATACTAGATTTTAGATTTTTCAAGTGGTTAGAAGTCCCTCCGTATCCAAAAACTAATTTCTAATTTTGAATTTTGAATTTCTAATTTTGAATTAAACGCGTAGCGCCGCCTCCTGCTCCTTGCTTAGCTGGCGTTTTGCCATTAAAGCCTGTACGGCACGTGGAGCGCGTATAGTTTCTTTTCTGATGATCTCCTGCAGCTTCAGAAAGCCTCCTATCAGCGCTTCGGGGCGGGGCGGGCAACCTGGCACATACACATCAACAGGTATAATGCGGTCTACGCCTTTTACCACATGGTAGCCATGCTCCCAGTAGGGGCCGCCGCAGTTGGAGCACGAACCCATCGAAATAACGTAACGCGGCTCCGGCATCTGCTCATAAAGCCGCCGCACCCGGTCTGCCATTTTAAAGGTAACAGTGCCAGCCACAATCATCACATCCGACTGCCGGGGTGAGGCCCTGGGTATTACGCCAAAACGGTCTATATCGTAACCGGAGCTGTAAGCACCCATCATTTCGATGGCGCAGCAGGCAAGGCCAAAGCCCATCGGCCAGAGCGCCGTTAAACGCGCCCAGTTCAGCAGGTCATCTAACTTTGTAATTACAAGTCCGCCTTCTCCTGTCTTCTCTTCCATGGCATATTTTTAGATGCTAGTCTAGCGTAGAGCTAAATTAAAAATTAGAAATGATACCGAGTTTATACTTTAGAATTGCTGTTGGCGACTTATCATAAGCACAAGTACTCGCCCCATTACAAAACTTATGAATTAACCATTTAACCATGAAGCAATTTAACCATTCAGCCATTCAACAATTATTCAAATGAAAATGGCCTTCCGAAGGCTTTTGGGTAAAAAAGGTTACAGGCTCTGCTTATCGTTAAACCGCTGATACATTTCCATTGGTATTTTAGAGCGGCTTTTCGGAATTATGGGGTTCGGTTTAATCCAGTCGAGATGGCCTTTGGCCCAGGCATAGGCCAGCCCCAACACCAGCACCCCGATAAAAATGAACATCTCTATTAACGAAAACCAGCCCCACAAACCATCTGTAGCTGCCATTAAATCGCGACGGCCAAACACCACCGCCCACGGAAACAGAAACGCCAGCTCCACATCGAAAATAATAAAGATGAGCGCCACCACATAAAAACGTGGGTTAAATTGTATCCAGGAGTTCCCGACCGGCTCCTCCCCCGACTCGTAGGTTGCCAGTTTCTCCGGATTAGGGTTGTGCGGACGCAGCAGTTTGGCCGTAAACAAACCGATCACCACAAAAATAGCCCCGCCGATCAGGTATAGTAAAATGGTTCCGAAATCAGAATAGTACGTTTCTGCCATAGTGTTTGCAGCTGTTTGTACAAAGTTACAACGAAATTCTGGTTTCATGCCCAAATCTTACCAGTTGCCCTGGGCTAAGTACGTGGAGGTAAGTAGTATGAAACGAGTTGGAATCGATTCAAGAACCAGATTATGAATTATTCTAATGGAAATAGCCTTCAAAAGGATTTTGCCAAAAATTTCGCCAAGGGTCTTTGCAACAGATTTTATGTGTCTGAACTTAGTAGGCGTACCAATATAAAGCAAGCCGTAAATCGCACGTAACAAGGGCATATAAAACCACGTTCAGCTTGCAGGTTAGCAGCAGCCATAGTTTGAGTTCCCCAATTTTGAAGAGAAGCCACAAGCGCAGAAAAGCTTTACAAGCTGCTCTAATGGCTCGTAAACCCACTTTTCTTAAGAAATTTAATTTTCTCCTTCGCACAAAAAACTGCCATTATTGAATCTTATTTAAAAAGCCGCGTTCTACTTTTAGTTCAACATCCGTAAACAGCCTCATGCAATTATCCGGAGACAGTATAAAAGCAAAAGTAATTATCGGGTTTGGCCTGGCCATATCGGTGGTGGCAGTGGCCGTGTACCTGTTTTACGCCAGCTTTACGCAGCTACTCGGCTCAGTAGATGACCTGGCCAAACCAAATTACAAGCTGGCCAAACTCCAGCACATTCTCGCCGATATCGCCACAGCCGAAAGCTCCATCAGGGCCTACACCCTCACCACCGACGAAAAATATTTCAAGGCTTACATTAAGGAGCTTGAAGGCATAGACAATGAGGTAGACTCGCTGCGCCTGCTCATGAACCACAACCCGGCTGAGTTGGCCCAGTTAGACTCTATTGCGGCCCTCCTGCAGGAGAAGGAACTGAGCATGCAACGCTATGTTGCCCTCCGGAAGCAGGAACAGAAGGCGAGCTACTCCGACCAGGCACTTCGGAAAATAAATTCCAGGGCCAAAGCACAACCTGCTACCACCATTATAAAACGCCACACCACCACCACCATTTCTGATAAAGCTCCAGAGCCAGAAGTAGTTGAAACCAAGCCAGCCCAAAGCAGTAGCCGGCGTGGCCTGTTCAGCAAGATTTTCTCTAAAAAACAAGACGATAAAGAGGAAGAAGTTAAAGAGGAAGTGCCCCTGAAGCCGATCTCGGTGCCGCAGCTGCAGGTTAAAATGGATGTGTCGGTAGATACCAGTTCGGCTGCCTCATCGCAACAGGTGGCACAGGTAACCGAAATCAAGAGCATTCTGCAAACGCTTAAGCAGGAGGTAAGCAAGCAGGAGGCCATGCTTACGGCAAAAGAGCTGGCGATGCTGCAGCAAGACAAAGTGATTATGGACCGCATCAGGACGATGCTCTACAACCTCGAAAAAAGTGAGACGCAGCAGGCAAGCCTTAATGCAGAGAGTGCCAAAGCGGTGGTACACAAAAACTCCATGGTGCTGCTGCTGGTAGGTATATTTGGCCTGATTAGCAGTATTTCTTTTATTCTGATTATTCTGCGCGATATTACCCGCAGCAATGCTTACAAAGCCCAGCTCATTCGAGCTCAGAAAGAGGCCATTCAGCTTGCCCGTGCCAAGGAGGCTTTTGTAGCTAATATGAGCCACGAAATCCGGACGCCGCTGAATGTGGTGCTTGGTTTTTCGGAGCAGCTGCGCCACACGCCGCTCCAAACTACGCAGCAGGAGCACCTGCAGGCCATTAGCAGTGCCGGCGAGCACCTGCTGCATATTGTAAACGATGTACTGGATCTTTCGAAGCTCGAAGCTGGCAAGCTGCAACTGGATGTGGTGCCTTTCTTTCCGCAACAGGTATTGCAGGAGCTGGAGCAGGCCTTTAAACTGAAAGCCGAAACAAAAGGAATTACCTTTAGTTGCCAGACAGACCAGAAGCTACCGCAACAGCTGCTCGGCGATTCGCTCCGCCTGAAGCAGGTGCTCTTTAACCTCGTAGACAACGCCATTAAATTTACACACGAGGGGCAGGTAACCGTGCTGTGCAAGCTCAAGTCTCACCGCCGAAACCGGGTGGCGGTACAGCTGGAGGTGTCTGATACCGGCATTGGCATACCCATGGAACAGGCAGAACACGTGTTCGGAGAGTTTAACCAAGCCGACGGCTCTATTATCAGGAAATACGGCGGAACCGGTCTTGGCCTTTCTATCAGCAAGCAACTGGTAGAGGCGCAGAACGGTGTTCTGTCGTTGCGCAGCGAGGTAGGGAAAGGTACTACGTTTACCGTGGTATTGCCTTTCAGGGAGCTGAAAACCATTGAAGTGCCAGATACTGCTGATGCCACAGAAGATAACGATATACCGCAGCCGGTTCTGAAAGGAAAGCAAGTGCTGGTGGTAGACGACGACCCCTATAGCCGCACCCTCTGCGAACTTATGCTGAAGCGTTGGGGTATGCAGGGGCGCCTGGCCAACGACCCGAAACAGGCACTGAAACTTCTGGAACAATACACCTTCGACCTGGTACTAACCGATATTCAGTTGCCGGGCATGAGCGGCAAAGCGCTCGCCAGGATAATCCGTAAGAAGAATCCTGATCTCCCAATTCTGGCATTAACGGCTAACATTATGAGCCGCAACAAGGAGTTTTTTGCTAAAACCGGCATTTCCGATTACTTACTGAAACCCTATTCAGAGCAGGAACTCCATCAGAAGCTGAGTAAAGCGCTTCAGATAGTGAATCCTGCACACGAGCCGGAACCCGTTGCACAGGAACCTGCACCTGCCAGTATCTTAACTGCTGAAGCAACAACAACTGCTGAAGCAACAACGCAGCCTCTCTTCGACCTAACCGAAATAAAAGTTTTTGCCGGAGACGACAGTGCCGCCATGGCTGCTATTCTGGAAGTGCTTGTCGCTGATAATCGTCAGAATCTGCAATTGCTGCTAGCCGAGGCTTTGGCTGGGAACTGGCAGCAGGTGGGTAATATAGCTCATAAAATGCAGACTGCCTTTAAGCACCTGCACGCGCACTCGGTTACAGGGGCCTTGCAGGAACTGGAACAAGTCTTACACCAGTCTAAGCCAGCACCCGCTAATTGCCAGAAAGCCGTGGAGCATCTGCAGGACCAGGTACCTTTGCTACTGGCGGCGCTGGAACAGGAACTACCGGTTCCACAGGAATAGGTACTAACTACTCGCCATGCAGCTAATCAGGCAGCAGGTGTTCTGCCCGTAATTTCTGCCACTCCTGAAATACAACCAGCATGCAGCTACTTGTATTTCAGGAGAATTGCTTAACTTATGCCGCTAATGCGCATAAGTTAAAAAGTTGCTGCGCCTGCAGAATCCTGGTTTAGCTAACAACAAAATCCGCTATATGAATAAACTGTCAAGAAGATCATTTTTGGGAAGCAGTGCATTTTTGTCGCTCGTCGGCGTTTTTGGCCTTGTGCCCTCTCTGTACAAAACCAGACAAAAAAAGAAAAATATGTTTGTACACCATGTTTATTTCTGGCTTAAAAATCCAGACTCCGCAGCAGATAAGGCCAAGCTAATCGAAGGCCTGAACACCCTGAAAGGTATTAAGCAAATAAAAATGGCGCATATTGGTGTGCCTGCCAACACGAACCGCTCTGTTATTGAACGTGGCTATGCTGTGTCGTGGCTTCTATTTTTCGATAACCAGCAGGAGCAGGATGTGTACCAGGAGCACCCGGTGCATTTGAAATTCGTGGAAAACTATTCGCAGCTGTGGGAGAAGGTAATTGTGTACGACTCAGTAGACGCCTGACACAACATACCCTTGACTCAAAAGGCCTTCCGGAAGCAAAAAATACTTTCGGAAGGCCTTTTTCATTTGAATAATTCGATCGGACTGGCAGCAAAAGATCAAGCTTCTAATGCAGCTAAGCTATCTTTCCTGCTACGCCTCTATGTTATACTGCCGCAGCTTATTGTAGAGCGTTTTACGATCTATGTTCAAAAGCCGGGCTGCTTTCGACTTGTTATATTTTACCCGCTCCAGCATCGCCAGAATCAGTTCCCTCTCGCTTTGGCCGGTAGCGCTGCGAAGGTCGGTAGCCAGTTGCGGCTCTGGTTCTGCTGTAAAAGATGTAGGAGCAGCAGCTACAAACGTAGGAGCCGGCTCTACAATTTCAGGAGGCAGTTGCTGTAAGGTTATCTGATTGGATGTTGCCAGTAATACGGAGCGCCTTACCACATTGCGCAGCTCACGCAGGTTGCCCGGCCACGCATAATTCTCCAGTACAATAGTCGCTTCCGCATCAAAGCCAGTAACATTTCGCTCCAGTTCCTGGTTAGCCTGTTGCAGAAAATGTTCGGCAAACTGCATAATATCCTGGGTTCGTTCACGAAGTGGGGTGGTGTTTATTTTAAATTCGTTCAGCCGGTGGTATAGGTCTTCTCTGAATTCGCCACGGCTAACTGCCTGCACCAGGTCCTCGTTTGTAGCCGCTATTATGCGTACATCTACCTCGGTGTCGGTGGTGCTGCCAATCTTCTTTACCTTCCGCTCCTGCAGTGCCCGTAGCAATTGCACCTGCACCTCATACGACAGGTTCCCGATCTCATCCAAAAACAGGGTGCCGCCACTGGCAGCTTCAAACTGGCCTTCTTTGTTGTTCAGGGCTCCCGTAAAGGCTCCTTTTACGTAACCAAACAATTCGCTGGCTGCCAGGTCTTTAGACAGTGCGCCACAATCTATGGCTACATAAGGTTTGTCGTGGCGTTTGCTGCTAAGGTGTATTTTTCGGGCTACAAATTCTTTACCGGTTCCGCTCTCACCCTCTATTATCACCGACATGTTGGTGGGCGCTATCAGGGCAATGTAGTCTTCTATTTTGGCTGCTTCGGGGCTGCGGCCGCTTACAAAAGCAAAATTACCCGATACGCCTGCACGTGCTTTGCCTGCTGGCTCTTCAGCCTTTTTCTGCAGGGCCTTCTTTATGGTGAGCAGTGTTTCGTCTGGGTTTATGGGCTTTGTAATATACTCAAAGGCACCCATTTTAATGGCTCTCACTGCCGTTCGTATATCGGCATAAGTTGTCATGAGTATAACGGGCACAGTGGTAGAGTAAACTCGTATCTGGCTCAGCAGCTCTATTCCGTCGCGGTCGGGTAACCTAAAGTCGGTGAGCACCAGATCGAAGGGCTGGCCTTTGAGCAGCCGAAGCCCCTCTTCGGCTGTATAAGCCGTTTGAACGTTATATTGCTGCTTCTGCAGAAAAGTCCGCAGCATCAGGCAAAACGTTGGGTCGTCGTCGATTAAAAGTATGTTCGGCATAAATCAGCAGAAATATACGTATATCCGCAGGAAAGGACGTACGAATTTCGGTCTGGCCTAACTTTTTCTATTCAAATAAAGAACTGCTCTCTTCGGCAATAGTATTTTCACCCTTGAAGGAGTACAAGGCGTGTAGGCCCAAAAATGCTTTGGAAGGCCTATTTCATTTAAATAATTCTACTCAGAAACAAGAAGGGGGTGGTACGGCTATACCAGAGGTAAATTAAAAAAACGGATATTATAAAACAAGAAAACCTCCACAGTGGGAGGTTTTCTTGTTAGTTTGGGTTGGCTATTGGTTGGCTTTGGCTAAAAGCTGAAAATTAAGTAGGGTTGGGGCGGTTATTGTTTCGGCTCGTCTTTCAGAACGGCACCAGCTTCGTCTATACGAACGATACCTTTTTCCTGAGCGCTGTTAGTGCAAATCACTTCGTAAGTGTCTTTTTCACCTTCAGCATCGCCGGCTACTTTATATACTTCGTCAACTTTCCACTCCTGGAAGGCTTCCTGTGCTAATACTTCTTTTACTGGCTCTGGAAGTTGATCTTGTGTAACTTTCACTCTTTCTTTTTCCTGAGCTGTAGCAGCTGTTCCTTGCTCAGTAGTTGTCTGTTCTTCAGTAGTTGTCTGCTCCGTTGGAGGAGTCTGAGTTTCTGTCTGGGCGTTTGCATCTATAGATATAAATCCGAAAAGGGCGATTGCGGCTGCTAAAACGGTTACTTTTTTCATGTTTCTTAATTTTTCGTTTATTAAACATTTAAATTGTATTTGCCCTATTGAGATAACTGTGCCAGAAATAAAATTTATTTTAAACACTTGATATTCAGGTATTTAAATAATTTCATGCACCTCTACAGATTGGGGAACTGTGGGGCGGAGTGTAGAATAATTTCCACACTTTGTGGAGCTGGAGCAGAGATCCACAAAAATAGCCTGAAACTGTTTTCTTAAATTCCGTTTCTAGGAGTGCCGCCTTACACATGGTCTTAACATCGAAATCAGCGCTTACCTATAGTTGCAAATATTAACTAAATTGCCGCATGAGCGAACCAAGAAAAAAACTATTCCTGCTGGATGCCCTGGCCCTGATTTACCGGGCACATTTTGCTTTCAGTAAAACACCGCGCATCAACTCCAAAGGCATGAGCACCGGGGCTGCGCTCGGCTTTACCAACACGCTGGTAGAGGTGCTGACCAAAGAACAGCCTACACACATTGGCGTAGCCTTCGACTCACCGGCTAAAACTTTTCGCCACGATAGCTTCCCGGAGTACAAAGCAAACCGGCAGGCACAACCCGAAGATATTTCGATTGCCATTCCGTACTGTAAAAAAATTGTAGAAGCCTTTAACATCCCGGTGCTGATTATGGACGGCTATGAGGCCGACGACATTATTGGCACCCTTTCGTGCAAAGCCGAGCAAGCCGGTTTTGATGTGTACATGATGACACCCGACAAAGACTATTGCCAGATGGTGACCGAACACGTGTACCTCTACAAACCTGCTTTCCTGGGCAACGCCGTGGAGGTGTGGGATGTGCAGAAGGTGCTCGACAAGTGGGAGATAGAGCGGGTGGAGCAGGTAATCGATATTCTGGGTCTGCAGGGCGATGCTGTAGACAATATACCCGGCATACCTGGCATTGGTGAGAAAACAGCCAAATCGCTCATAAAGCAATTTGGCTCTGTAGAGAACCTCGTAGCCAGCACCGACCAGCTGAAGGGCAAGCAAAAGGAAAACGTTATAAACTTTGCCGACCAGGGCCTGCTCTCTAAAGAACTAGCTACCATTCACCGCGATGTGCCGATTGCTTTTAACGAAGAAGCATTGCTATATAACGGTCCGAACGAAGAGCAACTAACGGAGCTGTTTGCAGAGCTGGAGTTCCGGCAGCTGGCACAGCGCGTATTGGGTAAGTCGCTGGCATCGGCTACTGCGGCTGCACCGGCCATTGGTCGTAAGGCAAAAGCGGCAGACGCCTCGCAAACATCGCTATTTGGCGCTCCTGCCGCCTCCGAAACTGCCGAAGCACCTGCACCAGAAGCTGGCGAAGTGCTGCCGGCCCAAATGCAGACCATTAACACTACCCTGCACGACTACCACCTGATCAATACACCGGAGCTGCGCCAGAGCCTGGTGCAGTACCTGAAGCTGCAGGACGAAATCTCCTGGGATACCGAAACCACTGGCATCGATCCTATTACGGCCCGATTGGTAGGCATGTCGTTTAGTTACCGCCCCGGCGAAGCATACTATGTGCCGGTGCCGCACCAGAACCCCGACGAGGCACAACAGCTGGTAGAGGAGTTCCGGGAGGTGCTGGAAAACCCGAATATTGCCAAGGTAGGCCAGAACATAAAGTATGACATTACGGTGCTGAAGAAGTACAACGTGGAAGTGCAGGGGCCGATTTTCGATACTATGCTGGCGCACTACCTGCTGGAACCCGAAATGCGCCATAATATGGATGTGCTCTCGGAAACTTACCTGAACTACAGCCCGGTTTCTATTACAGCGCTCATCGGGCCGAAAGGCAAAAACCAGCTGACCATGGCCGACCTGAAGCCGGAGCAGGTAAGCGACTACGCTTGCGAGGATGCCGACATAACCCTTCGCCTGAAAAACTACTTTGAGCCGCTGCTGCAGGAACAAGGCCTCATGAAGCTGTTCCGGGAGGTAGAAACGCCGTTGGTACAGGTGCTGGCCGATATGGAGCACGAAGGCATTAGTATAGATGCCAATGCCCTGGCCGATATTTCGGTACAGCTGGAGCAGGAGATAGGGCAGATAGAGAAAAGTATTTTTGAAATAGCCGGCGAGAAATTCAACATCGGTTCACCAAAGCAACTAGGCGATATTCTGTTCGACAAGCTGCAGCTGCACGGCAAAAGCAAAATCAAAAAAACCAAAACCGGCCAATATGCTACCGGCGAAGAAATACTCTCGAAGCTGGCTGGGGAGCACGAAATCGTAAAGCTGATACTGGACCATCGGGAACTCTCGAAACTGAAGTCGACTTACGTGGATGCGCTGCCGCAGCTGGTGTGCTCACTCGATAACCGGGTGCACACTTCGTTTAACCAGGCAGTAACTGCCACCGGCCGCCTCAGCTCCACTAACCCGAACCTGCAGAACATCCCGATCCGTACTGAGAGAGGCCGCGAGATCAGGAAGGCGTTTGTGCCACGCAACAGCAAGCACCAGATTATTTCGGCTGACTACTCGCAGATAGAGCTGCGCATTATGGCCCATTTCAGCGGCGACGAAACCATGAAAACCGCTTTTAGAAATGGCCTCGATATACATGCCTCCACCGCCAGTAAAGTGTTTCATGTGCCGCTGCAGGAGGTGACTAGCGAGATGCGCCGCAAAGCCAAAACGATTAACTTTGGCATTATTTACGGCATTTCGGCTTTTGGTTTGTCGGAGCGGCTGGCCATACCACGGCGTGAGGCAGTCGATATTATTGAGGCTTATTTTCAGGAGTTCGATGCCGTAAAGGCGTATATGGATGGCGCTGTAGAGAAGGCACGTGAGCTGGAGTATGCCGAAACGCTGCTGGGCCGCCGCCGTTACCTCCGCGATATAAACTCGCGCAACGCTACTATCCGGAACTTTGCCGAGCGCAACGCCATTAACGCACCCATACAAGGCACCGCCGCCGACATCATTAAAATCGCCATGATCAACATTCAGGATTATCTGCGGCAGGAGAAACTGCAGACTCGCATGGTGCTGCAGGTACACGACGAACTCCTGTTCGATGCGCCGAAGGAAGAAGTGGAAATCGTAACGCCAAAAATAGTTGAGCTCATGACGAATGCGCTGCAGCTAAGTGTGCCCATGGAAGTAGGTTTAGGTGTTGGCAACGACTGGCTGGAGGCGCATTAGAAATTTTGATTGGATGAGTAATTGAGAGAATAGATTAACTTTTACCCTTGGCAAAAAAACGCCTGAAATCTTTCGGGAGGCCGTTTTTATTAGAATAATTGCTGGTTGACCTAAGTGTTAATTGTTAAATCGTTTTATGGTTAAATTGCTGATGTTGGGTGGGGTAAATTTTAATTAACTGATGAAGCGAAAGGAATTCAAAGCGCTTAACCCTTGACTGAAAAATGGCTAAAATCTCTCTGAAGGCAGTTTTCATTTGAATAATTTAACTTCTTTGCCATAAAAAAGGCTGCCAATAGTTGGCAGCCTTTTTTATGGCAAAGAAGTCATAGCTATGGCAGTAGCACTGCGCGGTACTTTGTTGCATCCACTGTCGGTATCTGAGCGCTATATTTTGCATTTATTGTTTTAATCATTTCGTTTGCAAGTATTGCATATCCTCTTGGCGTTAGATGAATGCCGTCTAAAGAGAATAAATTTCCTGTAACAAAAGTTGGAGCGTACGTTACTGCATCCATTACAAAGCCTCCTTTAATGGTATTAAAGTAGTTGTTAACATCAAAGAAAGCCAAGTTTTTAGCCGCCGCAATATTTTTGATTACCTGATTGTAGCTTGAGGTAAAGTCATTAATTTCATCAATCTCCCTCTCGCTTAAAAACAAGTTCCCTGGCAGAGGAACCTGTGACCCATACCCCTGCAAGGCTATTCCCTCTAAAGCAGGAAGTAACACTAGTTCAGTAGATTTGATTTGCCGAAAACCCGCGGGGGCATCAGGATCACGCACAATTAAAGGATTGGGCCCCAAAGTAAAAGTAATTCCCAAAGCGCCACTGCCGTATGCTGCATTTAAAGCATCTACCTGTGCCTGGGTGGTTAATGTAAGCGCATTATAGGGTACTGTTGTAAAAAATGGAACCGTCTTCACATCAGGAATATTTACTAAAATTCCTTCTGCGCCATTTGCAGTAAGATTATTTATAAAGTTTGTATAAATGTTTTCAAACGTCGCTTTGTTGGTCAGAGCCTGAGTAGGATTAGAAGGCTCTCCTCCTGCCAATGCATAACCTAAAACATCATTGCTGCCAAGCCACATAGAGAAGAAAGTTGGCTGAGACTCAAGAACTTCTTGTATGTATGCCTTATTTCCAACCTCAGCAGGTTCTAGAAGTCTTTCTAAATAAGGATTGCTGGCACCATATGCAGCAGATGCACTGGTCAAAACCGATATACCAGGAATGCCCAGGTTCTGCACGGGTTCTAAATATTTGGAAAGAGCTTTGGCTCCTCCGGGTAGTGTGCCTCCTCTTGTAGCCTGTGCCGCAACAGGTTCCGGAATAGGGATTCCTCCAACCAAGCTTCCTACTTTTATATACCCACTGCCATTTGCCTCAGCCTCAGAGAACAGCGGTTGTGCAAACTCGCCACCTCCTACTATTCTAAACTGTTGTGCAAGTATAGCAGGGTAAGAATTAAGCTGACCTTCGCGGTACAGACCGTTATCTTGAAAACCAGCTGTAAGCGAGTTGCCAACAGCCACATATTTAGTAAGATCAAGTTGGCTTCCTGCCGAGATACTTGGTACTTCTATCTCTGGTTCGCAACTGGCAAGGAACATACCGGCAGCAAGTGCCAGCATGACTGGTTTATAGAAAAACTTTTTCATATACATTAAATAACGAATCAAAATTTGTAGTTGAGCGCAATGCCAGGAATATAGGCCACAGACTTATAGGTTCCGGCTATGCCTCCAGATAAATCAGAAGCATCGGTTCTTTTCTTTTTGTTGATGTACAGAAAAGAGGCATCCACACTCAGGTCGTCAGATAGTTTGTAGCCAAAACCAACTGAAAGGCCACGTGAGTCAGAATCGGGCGTTTCGGGAGTCAGGTAACCTTCCTGCACCGGCGTACCGTCGTAGTAGGCACCAGCTCGCAGCGCAAACACATCAGACACATTGTATTCGCCACCTATGCGGTAAATGTAAGCATCTTTGTAATTACGGGCGTTTTCAGCAAAGTTGCTTCCGTTCACATCCTGGCTGTAGTCGAAACGCAGGCTCTTGTAAGCACTCCAGCCCACGTGGCTCACATCTACAGCAATAGTCAGGTCTTGGGTTGGCATAAAGCCAGCGCCTAAGGTAAGGGTTGCCGGCAGAGGCAAGGTAGCATCGAACTCAGTACCTGCCGGAAAGCGGCCTGCAATGGCTGGCGAAGTAGGAATGTTTGAGAACGTGACATCGCCCCCTGATACTTTCATATCTACTTTAGAGCGGTAGCTAAGGCCAAAAGAGAGCTGCTCAGATGGTTTGAAGAATATACCGGCGTTAAAGCCGACACCGTTTGCCTTGCCATCTAGTTCTGCATTAGCGTAAGCTCCTTCTGAATTTTGGAGTGGGAGGTCGCGCTGCAGGTTTACACCGCCAATGGCATATACAAAACCTGCTCCAATGCCTAACTGGTCGGTAATCTGGTAGCTCAGCGTTGGCTGAATAAAGATAGCCTGCAACGTAAGTTCCGATAAGGCAAAACGGCCATTCCAGTCGTTGCCCCAGTTTACAGTGCTGCCAAAGGGTGTATACACTCCTAAACCAGCCTTTAACTTATCGCTGATGCCAAAAACACCATACACATGAAAGGGAGTGCCCGTAGGGTTATCGGTCATGGCTGTTGCTCCGCTGGGCTCCGGGGCCTGGTAAGCAATTTTAGAGATAATGCCCGACGCACCAATGGTTACACCATTTTCGCGCAGGAAACTCATGGCTCCCGGGTTAAAGAAAATACTGGAAGTACCTGTTGTGATACCTGTACCAGTATGGCCCATACCAATCTGCCGCTGGCTCGCCAGGTTAACCTGGTAGCCGCCTGCCATTGCCGCACCTGATAGCAGAGAACCGACGATCAAAGCTAAAAATTTTTTTTTCATAAAAGTTTGTTGATTTTTTAAAGCACTTCGGGTAATTGTAAAGCCCATACTGTCAAGGCCTCATACAGGTTTCGTAAAACATTTTCAGACTTATTTTCTATTTCTGAGGAAATAGAAAATAAGTCTTAAATAGAATTAAACCTATATTTACAAACTACCTCCCATGCTGCCTTCTAACTAACAAACGTACTCAATATTTTAATCGGGTTGAGCAATCAGAGCAAATAAAAATTTCATAAAATACTGCTATACCAGCTCCGGCAGACATAAAGCCATCATCACTAAAGTTAAAATACTGGTAATGAGCTTTGTAAAATTAAAACAGTAAACTGTGCTGTTTATCCTATTCCCGTTGCCTCTCCTGCTTCATTCAGCAGGCAAACTGCTGTTCTGGTTTCGCATTGCAGTTGGCTTGGGCTTTACTCTTCCTGCTTAGCAAGAACCTGCTGAGAGGTGCTTTTGCAGCAGCAGAACCAGCAGACGAGTTGTTTAACCAGCTGTAGCGACAATTTATAGGTTCAGCCTTATCTTAAAT
The DNA here is from genome assembly GCF_008017455.1 of Pontibacter qinzhouensis. Classification (GTDB taxonomy): domain Bacteria; phylum Bacteroidota; class Bacteroidia; order Cytophagales; family Hymenobacteraceae; genus Pontibacter; species Pontibacter qinzhouensis. The sequence goes on from NZ_VRTY01000006.1 coordinate 21,759, forward strand.
GGCGACAATCCGTTTAACTAGTCTCAAAAGAAGACAGAAAGAACTGATGTACGATGTAATAATTATAGGTGGCGGACCAGCAGGTTTAAACGCTGCCATGGTGTTGGGGCGCTGCAGGCGCAAAGTGCTATTGCTAGACACAGGCAAGCCGCGTAACCGCTGGTCGCACAGCATGAATGGCTTTATTACCCGCGATGGCATAGATCCAAAAGAATTTCTGGAAATCGGAAGAACCGAACTGCAAAAATATAAGGTAGAGTTTGTTTGCAAGCTCGTGAAAACGGCCACCTACAGCAAAGGGCATTTTGTTGTGAACGACGAAGACGGTACTGTATACACCTCGCACAAGCTGCTGCTGGCCACCGGCCTGAAAGATAAATTACCGGAACTGCCAGGCATTGAAGAACTGTATGGCAAAACTGTACACCACTGCCAGTACTGCGACGGCTGGGAGTCTGGCGACAAAGCCATTGCCGTGTATGGCAAAGACAGGAGAGGAATAGGCCAATCGCTCGCCATGAAAACCTGGAGTGATAACGTTACCCTTTATACCGACGGCACCAACAAACTGGTACAAAGCGATTGGGATAAACTAAAGCTCAATGGCATAGCTGTTTGCACCGACAAAATAGACAGACTGGAAGGCGCAGACGGTAAACTGCAGCGAATTGTGCTTCGAAATGGCGATGTTCGGGAGCAGCAGGTTATGTTCTTTAGCACCGGCACCAAGCAACAATGCGACTTAGGGGTGCAATTAGGGTGCGAGTTCACGAACAAAGGCGTTATTAAAACCCGGCGGCTCCAGAAATCGAACATACCAGGGCTTTTTGTGGCCGGCGATGCTGCCCGCGATGTGCAAATGGTTATTGTAGCTGCAGCCGAAGGTGCAAAAGCTGGCGTTGCTATCAACATGGAGCTGGAGCAGCTTTACCTGGAACGCGAGCCTGCGTTGGCAAAGAGTTAGTGCACTGCCTGCCAGAGCCTACCTGTTCCTTTTATTCTGATGAGATGATGGGAGCCTGATCTGCTTTGGTCGGGGCTGCTGCAGCCGGAATAGCCTGGAACAGGTGCTCTTTAAGGCAATAGCGGTAGCCTTGCACCAGCAGGTGCATGATCAGGTGCTCCACGGCAATAGGCTCGTTTTCTTCTACCTGCCGCGTATTCGAGAACCGGACTTTACCCGCATCTATAATGGTTACCACACCTGTTCCAAACACTTCTACCTGGTCTCCATCTTTAATAATAATACCGGTTTCTTCGCTCAGGCCAATGCCGATGTACTCCTGGTCGTGGGCAACAGCGTGTGCCAACCGGCCAAAGCGGCCGCGTTCGGCAAAGTGCGTATCTATGTACACCTGCTGAATAAAGCCAAAGCCCTGAGTGGTTTTCATTTCGCCTTTAATGAGTGAGTAGTGCCCGTAGCCGTCGTAAATCATACGATCCGACATTACGGCTGCTCCGGCACTGGTACCAGCTATTATAATGTCGTCGTGTATGTAACGGCGGCGCATACTCTCCAGCAGCTGAGTACCTTCCAGAAACCTGGCCAGACGCACCTGGTCTCCTCCTGTAAAAAACACAACTTCGGCTATTTCTATCTGATGCAGGTTTTCAGGAGTGTCGGCTTCATTCGTTTCGTCTATGTGCATGAGCATCACATTGCTGCAGCCAAACTCTTCGAATGCTGCTATATAAGCGTTTCCCGAATCTTCTACTTCGGTGGCAGCTGTAGCAATAACCACAATATGCGAGTGGGCGCTGCAAATCTCGTTTCGGATTAACTTCAGCAGGCCATCATCGTCGCCGCCACCTAATGCTATCAGTCTCCCTTTTATCATACAGATTCGTTTTGTTCGTGTTCCCAAAGATATTATTATACTCAGGTAACGGCATCTGAGTTAAAACAATAATTAACCTGCCGTCGGCCAGGCCACAGGTTAACTACTATTTAACCAGGCAAAATTGAGTTACCCTGTCTAACCCTTGGCTGCTTTTTCCATTTTTTTCTTTGGAAGGCCATTTTCATTTAAATAATTTGGCCAGGAGTCAGTTATTTATGCAACGCTACCTTTTAGCTATCCTTTGCCTTCAGAAATATCAAAAATGAAATACGGGAAGTTTTGGGGCAGCCTATAGTACCGTACCAACCCTTGACAAGATTTCGGCAAAAAACCTTCTGAAGGGCTTTTTCATTTAAATAATTGCCGTTTAAGCTTTATCTCTTCTTTCATCTTACTTGCATAAAACTAGGGCAGCAATGGCAGGTGCCTGCCACTTTCAGAGGCTCGTTCAGGAGTGGTTCCGTCTGGCAGCTTCCAGGCACGCTGTTTCTGAAATGGCAGTTGCAGCAGCCAAAGCGGTGTTTGCTCCTCCAGGTTACGATAAGCCGGTGCACCTATGGTTATGTCCTCCTGCGGCACGTGTAGCTGCAGCGTACGATGCAGCCTGTCCCAGAAAGTAAAAATAACCGAGAAGTTGCTGTTCGTTTCCTGCGCCACAATAGAATGATGAATGCCATGCATGCGGGGCGTAACCACTACCTGCACCAGCTGTTGCTCGAGCTGCCAGGGCAGTCGCATGTTGCTGTGGTGAAAGGCGGTGCAGGCCTCGAAAAAGAACTCATACACCACCACCAGCCTGGCCGGCACCCCCAGCAACGCCATCATAGCGCCTCTAAACGGAACCGAGGCTATATTCTCTCCTATATGAAACCGCCAGGCAGTAGACACATCCAGGTCCAGGTCGATGTGGTGCACATTATGAAAACGCCACAGAACATCTAGCCGGTGCAGCAGCACGTGCCACAGGTAATTGCTGTAATCTAGCAACAGAAAGCCTGCTATATTGTTTAGCCAGCCTGGTAGCCGTAACAAAGGCAGCAGCCCTGCCCGGTGCTTACCCGACCACCTGGCTGCTGCATAAAGTGCGGGCAAAAGCAGCAGGCGCAGTGCAGGCAGGGCTAGCGCTGCCACCGATGCGTTCTGCAGGAGCCGCTCCTGTTTAGGTTGCGTTGGTTTCCGGAGTTGCCGCCGTGTTTCGAGCACCAGCAGCGCCACACCAAGCACCGCCAGCAGGGGCGCACCAACAGTGTCGAATTTAGGAAATCTGAATTTCATGTTTATAGCTACCAGCAAATTGCCGGTATGGTTGCAGAAGCCGGGTGTACCCTTGCCTCTCTGCTCAAAAGCACACCATTGTCCGCTTCCGGACAGCAGTGTGCAGGAATGTACACATTTTTCCAGGTTACCAGGTGCGCTGAAGCTGTTTAATACTTTATAAAGGAGATATAAGATATTGGCACAGAAAATGCTTTCAGCAAAATACCGGCTGAGACGAAAGAAACAGACTCAATATCTTGTTTATCAGCCAGGTATATTATGATCTTAAACCTAATTTAAAAAGTAAAACCATGAAAATCGTATCTTTGTTAGTAATCGTACTTATTTTATTTATCGGAATTATTAAGAAAACAGCCGACGACGTGCAGGAAATTGCTGTGAGAACTGAGCTGAAGCAGTACCCGAACCTACTGCCTACAGTAGAGGTTGTAGCCAAGCGCCTGCCACGCACCTAGCAGCCACTGCTTTACAGCCGGTGGCTTTGCCACCAGCACCCCTTTAACAGCTTTTCAGACTTTTTTGCGTATACAGCTTCACGGCATGTTACGCTGCCTCGTTTTAGCATGTTATTTTTTACGGCAGTGTACACCTGCACACCTTGTTTTCAGCTTAATTCATAGATTTTGCGGCTCAAGGCACATGTTACCATACCTACTTAATATTCCTTTTCAGAATAGAGGATCTTATGTAAATTTGTAGGTATTTTAGCGAGTAGGAGGTTAAATGATATTGTACTACTTTATATCATATGGGAAAGATACTTAGGCTCGGCAGGCAATATACTTTAGAGAGTTTTTACATTACCAGAGGCCTGTTACTATTCATTAAAATATATCAGGTAATAAAATATTTTTCGGCTAGTCGCAGTCCAAAGGCTGCAGGCAGCCGCTTATACACCACAACCTTTACCCGTTCTAAACCCAACACCTTAAGCCCCGATACCTTAGAAACCCTGGCTGTAACAGCGCTTCAGGCATGTGCGGCACAGCCCGCCAGGTTTCATGATTTATCGAAGCTGCTGACCCTTGAAGAAAAGAACAGGTCTTTATCATTCGACATTGGCGAGAACATGGCCCGCAATGGGTTAGCTGAGTTCTGTTTCAGGGCAAGCAGAATATGCATAAAAATAACACCGGAAGGTTTAAACTACTTAAAAGCACAGGAAAGCAGCCACTATAAACCCAAATTGGCTTAGGCACAGCAGTAACACCTCCTGCTAGGCTCATTAACCGCAACGGCCCCCACCGAAGCGCGCAAGTACAAGCCAGTAAAACAAGCTTAAATCAGGAATTATAACTGTAGCCAAAGTCAAGTGTTGCTTTCCGCAGAAGTCCGGCCCCCAGCCGGACTTCTGTATTTTAGCTCCGGCAAATTATTCTAATGAAAAAGCCCTTCCAAAGCCTTTAGAGCATAGTTAGTGCCAAGGCTTTGGAAGGGCTTTCGCCTGTGTATTTCCTTAATCTTCTTTTTTCTTAAAGATGTCGCGGAAGGTTGGTTTTTCTTCTACTTTGGGCGGTTCCTCTTTTTTAAAGATGCCGCGCAACCCTTTTTTCTTCTCCTCTTTTGGCGGCTCCTTCTTTTTAAAAATATCCAGAACACCCGGCTTTTCCTCTACCTGCTGCTTTTTCTTGCTTTTGCTCTTGGTGTCTTCTTCTTTATTCCCAAATGGCCACAAGCTTTTCTTTTTCTTCTTCTCCGCCAGAATAACATACCTGATCGAAATACCTGTAGACAAGGCTACCCAATCTTCGTGGTTCACATGAAAAGCAGGTTTTATGTCTGTTGAGATTAGAATAGGCAAGCCATTGACCTTATACTCCAGCCCCAGAATAGCGTCGAGGCCGGTAAAAGCACCACTGTCTTTCAGGTTGCCCACATGCGCGCCAGCTCCCAGGTAGTAGTTCAGGCGCCTGCCCAAAATGGGCCGGTGCCACTCATACAAAGCCGTAGCGCTTACCTCGCGGGTGCCCACTGCAAAAATGCCTTCTATGGTCGATTTCTCGAAAACCCGCTGCTGTATTGTTAGCCCCAGCCGCTCACCATCTAACCTGATACCGGCAGCAGTACGATACACCTGCGCCTGACCAACAGAGGCCGCACCCATAAGCAGGCAGCCAATTAAAAAGCTTTTTTTCATTCTATAAATATTCTACTGCTGCCCCTGCAAATACCTTACCTAATGTAGGGCTTTGCGCCGTGTGCAGCAGCTAACCAACTTGTTTTAAAAAAAATACTCTGAGTATGAGCTTCTAATGATTTTCAGGTTCTTGAAAGTAATCTTCTAAACATGCTTTTTCCGGCACCTGACAAATGCCCTTACTCTGCTTCGCCCCTGAACCTGCCCCTGCCCGACTTTTTGTCGCTCTGCTTGCGTTTGCTTTCAAGCCTTTGCTTTACGGAGCCATGCGTTGGCTTGGTGGCTTTTCGCTTTTTCTGTTTTGTAAGTGCCTGTTGCAGCAGCTCATAAAATTTCCGGATGCACGCTTCTTTGTTCTGCAACTGGCTCCGCTCTGCCTGGCACACCACCTGCAGGTAGCCATCGGAGGTAATACGGTTGGTCAGTTTTTCCTGCACCAGGGCTTTTTCATCGTCGGTGAGTAGTGCCGAGTTGGCCACCAGAAACCGCAGTTCCACCTTGGTAGACACCTTGTTTACATGCTGCCCGCCAGCGCCACCACTCCTCGAAACCTGAAATTCAAGTTCTCTTGAAAAATCTCTTTCGCTTAAACGCATACCTGTTCTGTTTCTTGTTAGGGCTGCTGCGCCACGCTGGCTACCCTCTGCTTATAACCATAAAGCTTGTAAATACCGTAAACCGGATACACGAGTTAAGGCAGCCAGCACTTTACCTATAAATTAAACCTGGTAAAGAGTAGTTCTGCCGCACAAAACATACGCTCAAAGTTAATTGTTCTGACCTATAAAGTAACTTAAAACCGCACCTATGATAAAAGAAACAGCCCCAGGAACATGTACTGCTCCTCTAATGCCCATACAAAAGAACAGCACCGGCCACCGTGTTAACCGCTTAAAATGAAAACTGCTATGCTAGAAAAAGACCATTGGTACAAAGGAGGCGTATGGTATGCGCTTGATGTAGAAACTTTTCAGGACTCTGATGGCGATGGTGTCGGCGATTTTCAGGGTCTCATCAGCCGCCTCGATTATTTGTCGACGCTGGGGGTAACCTGTATCTGGCTCCTGCCTTTTTACCCCAGCCCCGGCCTCGATAATGGCTACGATGTAATGGATTACTATAACGTAGACAAGCGACTAGGCTCTTTGGGCGACTTTACGGCTTTTGTGCGCGAGGCCCGGGAGCGGGGTATGCGTGTACTCATCGACCTGGTCGTGAACCACACCTCGTGTGAGCACCCCTGGTTTCAGGAGGCGCGGAAAAACAAAAATTCGAAGTACTACAAATACTACATCTGGCGGAAAGAAAAACCTGAAGACTCGCATGCGGAGCCTATGTTCGGTGGCGAAGAAGACGACATCTGGTCTTACGACGAAGAGGCACAGGAATACTACCTGCACCGCTTCTACAGCCACCAGCCCGACCTCGAAATTACGAACCCTGATGTGCACAAGGAGATCTTTAACATCATGGGCTTCTGGCTGGCACTAGGCGTTTCGGGTTTCAGGGTAGATGCCGCCCATATTCTGGTGCAGGACGACAGCGACGAAACAGCAGAACACTTTTACGAGCTGTTAGAAGACATGCGCTCTTACATTAACAACCATAGCACCGATGCCATTTTGCTGGCCGAAGCGACCGGCCCGCCAGAAATGATCGCCAATTTCTTTAAGGAAGAAACCCGCATGCACATGGCCTTTAACTTTCTGATGAACCAGCACCTGTTCCACGCCATGGCCATACAAGACGCAGCTCCTCTTAAAAAAGGCTTTGCCCTGCTGCCCGACAAACCCGAAGCCTGCACCTGGCTCAACTTTTTGAGGCACCACGATGAGCTTACTCTTGTAGATCTCGATAAAAAAGACATTGAAGAAACCTTTGCCGCCTTTGCTCCTGAAAAAAACATGCAGATTTTCGGGCATGGTATTCGCCGCAGGCTGGCTCCTATGCTGGGCAACAACAGGCAACAATTAGAGCTCTGCTACAGCCTGATGTTTAGCTTGCCCGGCACGCCGCTCATACAGTATGGTGCCGAAATAGGCATGGGCGACGATTTATCGCTGCCAGGCCGTATTAGTGTGCGCACAGCCATGCAATGGTCTTCTACCGAAAAGAACGGAGGCTTCTCTACCGCTCCTGCCGATCAACTGGTGCGCCCTGTTATTAGCGGTGGGCCTTACGGTTTCGAGGAGGTATCGGTGCGAGACCAGCAAAATAACAGTTTCTCGCTCCTGAACTGGATAGAGCGCCTGATCCGGATAAGGAGGCAGTGCCATGAGATAGGGCGCGGCAAATGGGAATTAATTGAAACCGGGCAGAAGTCGGTGCTCGCGCATAGCTGCACCCTGTACTCCACCCTCCTTGTGTTTCATAACCTCTCCGAAACGCCCTGCTCTTTTACTGTGCCATCGGCGTTACTGGAGGCAGCAGAGGCTACCGAGTATTTAAGCGACCAATCGTACAGCCGCCCCGATGCAAACGATAAGCTGCTGGAACTCGGCCCCTACGGTTACCGCTGGTTCCGGGTAAGACATAAGATGCTGTAAAGACAAAAAACTGAAAGAAGCAGAGAAAAACATGATACGGATAGGATACCAGGCATCGCATGAGCAGTATACGCCCAGTGCTTTACTAAAATATGTAAAAATGGCAGAGCAGGCCGGTTTTAAAGCCTGCAACTCCTCAGACCATTTCCACCCCTGGAGCCACGACCAGGGCGAAAGCGGTTTTGCCTGGTCGTGGCTGGGAGCTGCCATGCAGGCTACCTCACTCGATTTCGGAATTGTGAATGCTCCTGGCCAGCGGTACCACCCGGCCATAATTGCGCAGGCTGCCGCTACCCTGGCAGAGATGTTTCCGGAGCGGTTCTGGGTGGCACTGGGCACCGGGCAATACCTGAACGAGCACATAACCGGCACCGTATGGCCGCTAAAGCAGGACCGTAACAACCGCCTGAAAGAGTGTGTGGATATTATCAGAGCGCTTTGGGCCGGCGAAACGGTTACGCACCACGGCCTGGTTACCGTTGAAGAAGCCACGCTCTTTACCCGCCCTGCCACACCACCGCCTATTATAGGAGCTGCCATAACACCACCAACCGCCAAATGGGTAGGCAGCTGGGCCGATGGCCTTATTACAACAGCACGGCCTCCGGAAGAACTTAAAAAAATGGTAACGGCCTTTAAAGAAGGTGGAGGCGAAGGCAAGCCCATGTTCCTGAAAGTAGAAATCTCTTTTGCCAAAACCGAAGCAGAGGCTCTTGACGGTGCTTATGACCAATGGCGCTCCAATATTTTTACCAGCAGCGTGCTAACCGAGCTCAGAACCGCCAAGCAACTGCAGGAGGCAGCGCAGCTGGTTCCTAAAGAGATTATGAAAGAACATGTGCTCATTTCTACCGAGCCGCAGCAATACACCGAGTGGCTGCAGCAGTATGTAGACCTGGGCTTTACAACGCTGGTGCTCCACAACGTTAACCTGGAGCAGGAGCGCTTTATAGAGATTTTCGGAGAGAAGGTACTGCCACACTTCCACCAATAACCCTTGAGCCTTTTGAGCTTAAAAAGCTTCGGGAGGCTGTTTTTATTAGAATAATCTGATGGTTGCTTGTTAAATGGTTGTTAATTGTTGATTGCTGGTTGTTGAATGCTAGATATAGAAGATGTTATTTCAACTCATAACTTTTAACTAATCAAAAGTGCCTTTTCGTTTAAATAAAATTCGTAAATCCGCTCACAAAATAAAACATGATAGAAAAAGACTTCTGGTACAAAAATGCAGTACTGTATACCCTGGATGTGGAAACGTTTCAGGACTCTAACAACGATGGCGTAGGCGATTTCAGGGGTCTGATCAGCAGGATAGACTATTTGGCGACGCTGGGCATTAACTGCATCTGGCTGCTGCCGTTTTACCCATCACCTAACCACGACAACGGCTACGACATTACCGACTACTACAGCGTAGACAGCCGCCTCGGCAACCTCGGCGACTTTGCCAGCTTTATTCAGGCGGCCAATGAGCGGGGCATTCGGGTAATCGTAGACCTGGTTATAAACCATACCTCTAACCAGCACCCCTGGTTTCTGGAAGCCCGAAAAGACAAAAACTCTCCTTACCGCGAGTACTACACCTGGAGCAAAGAGGAGCCAAAAAACCCCGAGTACGAACCTGCTTTTAAAGGTGAAGACGACAGTATCTGGGAGTACGACGAAGTAGCCAAAGAGTACTTTCTGCACCGTTTCTACAACCACCAGCCCGACCTGAACCTGGCTAACCCCATGGTGCGCAAAGAAATTCACCAGATCATGGGTTTCTGGCTGGCCCTGGGTGTGTCTGGGTTTAGAGTAGATGCGGCTCATATTTTAGTTGAGAACGACGACCCGAAAGACCAGGGTGAGTTTCATGACCTGATAGAAGACATGCGTGAGTTCATTACCTCCCATAGCCGCGATGCCATTTTACTGGCAGAGGCCTCAGGCCCTCCCGAAGTAGTTGGCAAGTTCTTTAAGGGCAAAGAGCGCATGCACATGATGTTCAATTTCCTGCTCAACCAGCACACGTTCCATGCTTTAGCCATAGAAGAGGCAGAACCGATCCGGAAAGGCATTTCTATTTTACCTAAAAAAGATATGTCATCTGCCTGGCTTAACTTTTTGCGGCACCACGACGAGCTGAACCTCGAAGACCTGGAGAAAAAAGAGCAGCAGGCTGTTTTCGATAAGTTTGCCCCGAGCAAAGACATGCTGATTTTTGGTCGTGGTATTAAGCGCCGCCTTGCCCCGATGCTAAACGGAGACCAACGCCGGCTCGAACTGGCCTATAGCCTGCTTTTTAGCTCACCTGGCACACCGGTTATTCAGTATGGTGCCGAAATAGGCATGGGCGACGATATTTCGCTGCCCGGCCGCAACAGCGTTCGCACCGCCATGCAATGGTCGCCGGAGCGGAACGGAGGTTTTTCGGAAGCAGCTCCCTCCAAACTTACACGGCCAGTTATTAGCCAGGGCGATTACTCGTATAAGCGCCTGAACGTTATTCAGCAGCAGTGCCAGCCAGGCTCTTTACTCAACTGGATGGAGCGCCTGATCCGGCTGCGTCGCCAGTGCCCGGAGGTTGGAAACGGCGAACTGGAGGTGCTGAAGGTAAAGCACAAAGCAGTACTGGCCTGTGCCTACAAAATGGTTTTTGAACTGGTGGTGGTGCATAACCTGGGGTCGGAGGAATGTGAGGTGGAGCTGCCGCTGCTCCGGGAAGACAACGAGAGTCTGATCGAAATTTTTAGCGATAGTACTTATGATACCCCAAAAAAGGGGGAGATGAAGCTAAAACCTTATGGCTACCGTTGGTTCCGCATCCGGAAAAAAGAACTTCGGGACGAGACAGTTAAGAAGAAGAAAAAGACAAAATAACGGTTAACCAGCCGCGCCTGCACACCAGAACAGGTGCTTTGTAAACCTGCCATATGGAGTTCGTCAGCAACCGGGGAGAATAAGGGCTTGCTTCCTGTTGCTGATGGGCTCTTTTCTTTATACCGATAAAAATGCTGAACTTGCGCCTGTTTTACGATTAAAGCAGGCAAGCCGATTTATGCGCGAGAAAGTAGTACAGTATGTTTTTTTCTTTGCCGGATTAATATTTATCGCCTTCGGTAATGCACTCGCCGTTAAAGTTAAGTTTCTGGGCCTGAACCCCTGGGAGGCGCTGAATGTAGCACTTTTTCAGAAGTTTGGCCTCACTATTGGCGCCTGGAGCACCATTACAGGCTTACTCCTGCTGGTGGTGGCACTCTTTGTAAAACGCACCTACGTCAGCATCGGCACTTTCCTGAACGCCCTGCTCATCGGCCCCATCATGGACTTTTTCCTTTGGCTCGGTTTCCTCCCGAATGCCACGCATACCCCCCTCGATTATGTAATTTTAGCCTGTGCCATTCTACTGGCTGGCACGGGCGGCGGTTTATATGTTTCCGGAGGCGTAGGAGCCGGCCCAAAAGACGGTTTCATGCTAACAGTGGCCGAAATGACAAAGCTCTCGGTTAGCCGTGCCCGCATGGCAGTGGAGCTGGTGGTGCTGGTTATCAGTTATTTTCTGGGCGGGCCTGTATTTGTGGTCACGTTTTTCTACACGCTGCTCCAAAGCCCTATTTTCCAGGTAAGCCTGAAGTTTTTCGGCAGACTACGGGTATCGCTTACAGAGAAGTGGCAGACGCAGAGTTCCAATTAAAACGAACATCAGACACAGCATACAAGTTTTAAGACTATTTTTCAGAAAACTGCACCTGCTCAATAACAATACTCTATAAATTCTGCACCACCACTTCTTCCTTCCCGCCAGTGTGCAGGTCTACTTTAAAAAGCTGGTGGCTGTTGGTGCTGGTAACCCAGAGTATTCCATGCAGGTACATGATGTCGTTTGGCTCCGAAAAACCTTCGGCCAGCGTGCTGACGCGGTTCCGCTCCAGGTCGAGTATTTTCACCTTGCCGTTGTAGGTATCTGCAATGTAGATGTTGCTGTCTATTACCTCTACGCCTACACAATGCTGGAGCAAGGCATCGTTTACTGCACCGTCTACATCACCAAAATCAAAAAGCCCCCAACCAACCAGAGTCAGCACCATTTCCGACTCCAGGTTAAGCGTACGAATAGCACTAGCCTCAGCATCTGCTATGTACAGCACGTGCCCGTTTATAGCTAAACCACTCGGCTGGTTAAATGCAGCCTCCAGGAGCAAGCCATCGGTCAAGGCTTCGCGGCCGCTGCCGGCAAAGCGGTACACTTTTTCGGTGCCCAGGTTCATGCGCAGAATCTGGTGGTTGCCGGCGTTGGCTATGTACAGGTGGTCGTGTACGAGCAGCAAATCCCAGGGGCTGTTGGGGTTTATGGGTTCACCTATTTTATCGTTGATAAAGTAGTAGCCGAGTTCTCCGGTGCCAGCTGCTGTCGTTACCTGCCTTTGCTGCAGGTCTACCTTCCGGATAGCATTATTTTTGGAATCGGCTATGTAGAGCGTTTGCCTCTGCAGCGCCAGCCCATGCGGCTCCCGGAAAGTGGCGGAGGCAAAGTCTCCGTCCGAAAAGCCTGCTTCGCCAGAGCCAATTACCTCCAGCACCTGCCCCTGCTGGTTTAGTTTCAGGATGCGGTTGTGGCCGCTGTCGGAGAGGTAGATGTTGCCATCTTCGTCGCTGATAAGTTTTGAGGGGAAGGATAAAACAGTATTTTCGGGATGTTCCCCGTGGAAACCAAAGGATTCCAGGCTCAAGGTCTCAGCAAAGTCCTCCTTCATTTTCTGAATATAGGGCTGCGCCTTCTCGTATACCCCTTCCCCGGCATGCTGGCCAACTACTTTGCCGTTTGGGTCTATGAGCACTACTGTAGGCCAGGCTCTAATGCCGTACTGGTTCCAGAGGTAATAGTCAGCATCGTTTACCACCGGGTGCTCCACACCAAATTTTCGGATGGCTTGCCTGATGGTATCGTTGCTTTTTTCAGCTTCGAATTTAGCGGAATGTACGCCAACTACGACTAATACATCCGTAAATTCTTCTTCCAGCCGCTTCAGGTCCGGCACAATGTGCTGGCAGTTAATGCAGCCAAAAGTCCAGAAATCCAGCAGCACAATTTTGCCTCTGAAATCTTTGATAGACCAGTTCCGGTCTGTGTTGAGCCAACCAAAATGAGTGTTTAGTTCAGGTGCGTTTACGCGTCCGGTAAGCATAGGCGATGCAGCTTTTGAGGAGTTTAACTCGTTTTCTGTTACCGGAATAGGTGGGAGAAGGTTGTAGAAGAGACGCTAGACACAGGACGTAAGACACAAGACTTTTGCATGAAATGAAGAAACAGGAACTCACAGTCTAACTAGATAAAGACTTATCTTATTCGCTCAATCACTCATTCAAAATTCCCGTGCAACCAAATTATTCTAATGAAAAAGGCCTTTCAAAGCCTTATGATGCTCCGGAAGGCCAAGGGTCTTACCAGCTGCTGCTGGCGCCGCCGCCTCCAAATGAGCCTCCTCCAAAACCTCCGAAGCCGCCACCTCCGCCGCCAAAACCGCCTCCTCCGAAGCCACCGCCTCTGCCAAAGCCACCCGGAATAAAAATGGGGCCACCACCTAAGGTACGGGCACCTCTGCGGCCACCTCTGCCACCGCCGCCACCTCTCCTGGAGATGAAGAACACGATCAGCATGACAATAATAATGATGAAGAAAATAGAAGGACCTCCTTCCTCGTCGCCGCCTTGTTGCCGTGGGTCGGCCTGGTACTCGCCGCTGGCCAGGCTAAAGATGCGGCTGGTGGCCTCATCTAGACCTTTGTAGTAGTTGTTCTGCTGGAAGTTTGGTTTCAGAATATTTTCTGTAATGCGCTTGGCAATGCCATCGGTTATGAAGTGCTCCACGCCATAACCAGTAGCTATTGCTACCCGGCGTTCGTTTTTCGCAACTAATATTAGCAAGCCGTTGTCGTTGGCTTTGCTACCGACACCCCATTGTTCGCCTAAGCGAGCGGCGTAATCGTCTATAGCATAGCCGCCGATCGAGGTCAGGGTTACTATTGCGATTTGGGTGGAGGTGGTGTCGTTGTAGTTTACCAGCTTCCGCTCCAGGGCTGCCTCCTCTTCTGCGCTTAACATGTTGGCCAGGTCGTTTACAAGCCGTGGCGGGTTAGGGCGCGGCGGAAAATCGCTGTTCTGGGCAAAAGCCAGTACGCTGGCCAAACAAAAGTATATCGCAAAAATCAGGTGCTTCATAGTATTTATTCTCCGAAAGAGATATCGTCTTTGAGTTCGTTGATATCGCCTTTCTGGTTGTAAGGAAAGTGTACCTGCAGTTGCTCGCCTGCCATGAGTATGCCTTCAGACAAACCCTGCGCGTATCGTTTCTCCTTGAAATGTGAAATAACTTTTGCCGTTACGTCTTCCCAGAAATGCTCCGGCACAATGGCATTAATGCCGGCATCGCCCAGAATAGCGAACTGGTGATCGAGCAGGGCCACATAAAACAGCACCCCGTTACGCCCCTGCGTCTCGTGCATGTGCAGTTCGGCAAACACCTCTGTTGCACGGTCTAGAACCTTACCTTTGCAGTTGTTCTCTATGTGCACACGTATCTCACCAGAGGTATTTTTTTCGGCCTCCGCAATAGCCGCCACAATCTGCTGCTCGTCGGCTTCGGTTATGACATCTTTTGGCATTTCTTTGGTTGTTGGTTGTTTATTGTTGTTTGTTGGTTGCTAGTTGCTGATTACTAAACAATCAGTGTGTTTTTATACTTACAGGATCTGAGAACTTAACAATCAGCAACTAACAACCAACAATTAAAACTGTACCGTTGGGGCGCGTTCTGCACCTGGGTCAGCCTGGAAGTGGCCTTTCCGCTCAAACCCGTAAATGCCTGCCATCAGGTTATTGGGGAACGAGCGCACGGTGGTATTGTAGTCCTGCACCATCTCGTTATACTTGCGCCGCTCAGTACTGATGCGGTTTTCGGTACCCGAGAGTTCGGCCTGCAGTTCCAGAAAGTTATTATTCGCTTTTAGCTCAGGGTATGCTTCTGCTGTAGCCAGTAACCTCGACAGGGCTCCGCTTAGCTGGTTTTGCGCCTGCTGAAACCGCTCAATATTCTCAGGTGTCAGGTCATCGCTGCTGATCTGGATGCTGGTAGCTCTGGAACGGGCATTTATCACGGCTTCGAGGGTTTCTTTCTCAAAATTGGCGGCTCCCTTTACCGTATTCACCAGGTTTGGAATCAGGTCGGCACGGCGCTGGTAAGAGTTTTCTACGTTGGCCCACTGGCCCTGCACTGCCTCATCTTTCTGCACCATAGTGTTATAGCCGCAAGACGATTGCGAGGCTAGAATAACAAACCCGATCAGGTAAAAAAATAGCTTTTTCATAAATAAAAGTTAAATAACAGTTCTTCGCTTCTTGTAGTATAGGGCGCGATATCACTACGAAATTAATAAATCATCGTTTACTTTAACGCTAAACATATTAGAAATTATATACTAGCGGTTAAATGTTCCGCACATTCAACTAAAACACCTTGGATGAACCCTTGGCAGAATTCTGGCAAAAACCTTCTGGAGGCTGTTTTCATTCAAATAATTTAGATGCTACCACTGAAACAGGTTGAGTTACCTGGCAAGCCTTGCTTGTATGTAGCCTTCAGACGTTAACTTAACTCAAGTAGTGCTAAGATGGCAATAGTGGGGGTGGGGCAGTGGAAGTAGAAACAACCCTTTTGCTACCGTACAAATGAATTATTCCAATGAAATCACCCTTCAAAAGCAAAACCGGTGTTTTTGGCCTTAGGGTGTTACATGAACAGACAGGAATATAGAATATCCTTGTACTCCCTATTTTCAAATCTTCACATCTGCCGATCCTGATCTGCCAACTTCCTATCAAAAAGGTCGTATTTGCTGCTAAAATCATAGCAAATGCGTAGTTTTGGAGGTGCAGGTGTTATAGATTGAGGCCGAAAATTGATATATTGCCTCAAATTGCGATTTATGAAAGTAGTTATACCCGTTGCAGGAGTTGGTTCAAGACTCCGTCCGCACACGCATACGCAACCAAAGTCGCTGGTGCCTGTAGCAGACAATACGATTTTAGGTCATATTATAGAGCGATTGCTGGAGGCTGGTATACAAGACTTTGTCTTTATTATCGGGTACCTGGGCGAGAAGATAGAGAATTATGTGCGGCAGAAATACCCCAACATAAAAAGCGAATTTGTGGTGCAGGAGCCGCGCGAAGGTCTGGGGCATGCGCTTTGGGTAGCCCGCGAAACCTACCGCACAGAAAGCAGCATCCTGATTATGCTCGGCGATGCCATTGTGGATGTCGATTTTGAAGCCGTTATACAGGCGCCACACTCGGTGCTGGGCGTTAAGAAAGTATCGAAGCCTTCGCTTTTCGGCGTAACAGAGGTGGGGTCAGATGAGTTTATAACCAAGCTTGTCGAGAAACCCATGATCCCGAAGTCGAACTTTGCACTGGTAGGGCTTTATAAAATTATTCAGCCCGATAAGCTGGTGGAGTCGCTGGAGTATATTATTCAGGCCGACATCCGTACCCAAAACGAATACCACCTCACCGATGCCCTCATGCACATGATCCGGAACGGCGAGAAAATGACCACCTGGGGCGTAGATAACTGGTTCGACTGCGGCCGCAAAGAAACGCTACTCGAAGCTAATGCCACTTTACTGAGCCGGCCTGAGTTCCGCAAAAGAGACTACAGCCAATTCCCCAATACCATTATTATACCGCCGGTTAGCATCGGGGAAAATTGCCAGGTAGCCAATTCTATAATCGGCCCGTATGTGGCTATCGGCGATAACACCATTATTACTTCCTCCATCCTCAGCAACTCTATTATCGGATCCTTCAGCGAACTGCAGTATGCCGTTATGCGCGATTCCATTATCGGCTCCGACGCTTCTTTTAAAGGTCTCAGCCACAGCCTCAACATCGGCGACAGCACCGAAATCAATTTCGGACAGTAGCTGGTTAATGTGCTAATTTTTTAATTTTGAATTTTGAATGACTGAGAGAATGGAGGTGGATCTCTTTTAACTTTTAACTCTTAACTCATAACTCTTAATTAAAGTAAAGTCTAACATCTAGTATCTACTATCTATCATCTTACCCTACCATCTACAATGAAGAAGACATCTTTACTTTTGCTAACCGGGAGCATCGCTGCTTTTTCGGCCTGCAAATCATCTCAAACAGAAACCACGGCCTCTGGCATGAACGAAGAAAACACGGCAACCGTGGCTGCTGCACCAGCCGCCCAAACCCTGAAGTACCCCGAAACTAAAAAAGTAGACCATACCGACGATTATTTCGGCACCACAGTAGCAGATCCTTACCGCTGGCAGGAAACCCATGAGGAGGAGCTGGACCAGTGGATTGCCGCTCAGAACAAAGTAACACAGTCGTACCTGGGCAGCATTGAGTTCCGCAACAAAATAAAAGACCGCTTAACGCAAATCTGGAATTACCCGAAATTCGGTGCCCCGTTTAAAAAAGGCGGCAAGTACTATTTCTACAAAAACGATGGCCTGCAAAACCAGAGCGTGCTCTATGTGCAGAACTCACTGGAAGGCGAACCGCAGGTATTCCTGGACCCGAACAAATTCTCTACTGATGGCACCGTAGCCCTTACAGCACTGGCGTTCTCTAAAGATGCTAAATACGTAGCTTACGGCACTGCCAGCGGCGGCTCCGACTGGAACACCTATTCTGTAATGGAAGTGGCTACCGGCAAAAAGCTCGACGACCAGGTGGAGTGGGTAAAGTTCTCCGGCCCTAGCTGGTACAAAGACGGCTTCTTCTACAGCCGCTACGATGCCCCTACCGAAGGCAACAAGCTGGCCAACAAAAATGAGTACCATAAGGTGTATTACCACAAAGTAGGAACGTCTCAAAGCCAGGACCAGCTGGTGTACGAAGACAAGCAGCACGCACTCCGTAACTTCTACGGCGGCACCACCGAAGACGAGCGCTTTCTGGTACTGAGCGCTTCTGAAGGAGCAAGTGGAGCCAACGCCCTTTACTACCGCGACCTCACCGACCCTAAATCCACCATAAAACCGATTATCGATAATTTTGAGTCGGAATATGATGTGGTAGATAATCTGGGCGACAAGCTGCTGGTGCGTACCAACAAAAATGCACCACGCTACCGCCTCGTGCTCATCGACCCGAAGAAGCCGCAGGAAAGCAACTGGAAAGTTGTTGTGCCGGAAACAGATAATGTGATGAACGGCGTGTCGTTTGTAGGTGGCCGCCTGATTGCTTCTTACATGAAAGATGCCGCCAGCGAAGTAGTGGTGTTTGATACCAACGGTAAGCGCCTGAACCACGTGGAACTTCCGGCTATCGGCACTGTAGCTGGCTTTAACGGGGAGCGCAACGACAAAGAGGTTTTCTTTACCTTCACCTCCTTCACTTACCCCACCACCATCTACCGCTACGACATAGCCAGCAACAAGGCAAGCCTGTTCCGGAAATCAGATGTTGACATTAACACCGATGGCTACGAAACGAAGCAGATTTTCTACACCTCCAAAGACGGGACCAAAGTGCCCATGTTTATTGTGCATAAAAAAGGCCTGAAATTGGATGGCAATAAACCTACTTACCTGTATGCCTATGGCGGCTTTAACATTTCGCTTACACCAAGTTTCAGCATCTCTAATATGTTATGGCTCGAGAACGGTGGCGTGTATGCCCTGCCAAACCTGCGCGGCGGCGGCGAGTACGGCGAGGCCTGGCACAAAGCCGGTATGACTCCAAACAAACAAAACGTGTTCGACGATTTTATTGGCGCTGCCGAATATCTGATTAAAGAAGGCTACACCAGCAGCGAGAAACTGGCAGTGGCAGGAGGCTCTAACGGTGGTTTGCTGGTAGGTGCCTTTATGACGCAGCGCCCCGAACTGGCCAAAGTAGCCTTACCAGCTGTAGGTGTAATGGATATGCTCCGTTTCCACAAGTTTACTATCGGGTGGGCCTGGGTACCGGAGTACGGCTCATCAGACAGCGAGGCGCAGTTTAAAAACCTGTACACGTTCTCGCCGCTCCACAACATTAAAGAAGGTGTAAAATACCCGGCCACACTCGTAAAAACGGCCGACCACGACGACCGTGTAGTACCGGCACACTCCTTTAAGTTTATTTCGGAGCTGCAGGCCAAAGGTGCGCCAGGCAATCCTTATTTAATTAGAGTAGATGTTCGGGCTGGCCACGGTGCCGGCAAACCAACGGCACTGGTTATTCAGGAAGCTGCCGATACCTGGTCGTTTGTGTACCAGAACATGGGCGTAAATCCTTACCTGAACCAGTAACTGCTATTAAATTTATTTTACCAAAAGCCGCGCTACCTCTAACAGGTGGCGCGGCTTTTTTTGTTGCAGAAGAAAAAGAGCCGCATATTGATTCGCTGTGTGCCTGTAGAGGTTTTATTTTACAGTTGCAGGAGGAGCTTGTATTCGGATGATGCGAAGTAACAGGACACAATATTTCTTTAAGGTAATGTCTTTTATTATAGGCAGCGACACCCCTTACCGGAATTTGTGTCACCATTTATACAAATTATAAAAAATCGTTTGTCGTGATACGTGTGTCGTTTTTCTTAGTGCGATGCAATTTCTAATTCCGATAAGTTAAGACGCAGTCTATAATAATACTTTGTGTAATAAGTATTAGTATAGCATTGCATAAATATTATGTTCCGGTACTTAATTTAACTGGAAGCATTGCAATGGCGTACATTAAATTTCTATTCAGAAACAGGTGCTTATGAAGGAAGAAATAAAATGGCAGGGCGGCAGGAGCCAGTATGTAGTACGATCCAGCGAAATAGATGCCCGGGGTTTGGCTACACTGCCCTCGCTGGTAACTTACATGCAGGAAGCCGCCTGGGATAACACCTCCGTGCTTGGCATTTCGATATACGACTTGCTCCAGAAGGGCCTGACCTGGGTGCTGCAGCGCATGCGGGTAGAAATGTTCCGTTACCCGAACCACCGCGAAAAAATAACTGTCGAGACTTGGGCTTCGGGCCAGGAGAAGGTATTTCTGCACCGCGATTTCAGAATTTACAGCGAGGAGGGGCAACTGCTGGGGCAGGCAACAAGTGTATGGCTGGTAATGGATGTGGTAAAGCGCCAGATGGTGGCCGTACCCGATTTTATTACGGCTGTAGCGTTGGCACCTGGCCGTGAGCCGCTCCCTTTCGCGAAAGGAAAACTGCCTGTGCTGCAAGAGGCTACATACGAGCAACAGACAACGGTGCAGTGGCACCACATCGACCTGAACCGGCACGTGAACAACACCTGGTATTTGCGCTGGGCCCTGGCCGTACTGCCTGTAGAATTACTCGAGAAAAGCCATTTGCAGGAAATAGACATTCTTTACAAAGCCGAGAGCACAGTAGGAGACACTATATCAGCTACTGCCGCCCCTGCCTCTGAGCAGCACACGTATCTCCATAAACTCACAAACCTGAACTCCGGCAAAGAACTGGTGCAGGCCAGAACTAAATGGGCGCTCTAGCAACCCGACTTTTACCATAAGTACCAAACCCACATACCTATGACAGTTACTATCAGAAAAGGAATTTTAGAAGATTTGCCGCAAGTATACAACCTCATAAAAGAACTTGCCTTGTTTGAGCGGGCACCACAGGAGGTGACCAACACCATAGAAGACATGGAGCGCGACGGCTTTGGAGAAAATCATATCTTCAGCTTTTTTGTAGCTGAAAAGGCAGACCAGCTTATTGGCATTGCCCTTTACTACACCGCCTACTCCACCTGGAAAGGAAAAACGATTTACCTCGAAGACCTGATCGTAACAGAGAGCCAGCGGCGAACCGGCGTTGGCAGAAAATTATTTGATGCCGTTGCCAGCGAGGCAAAAGCTGTGGGTGCAAAACGATTTGCGTGGCAGGTGCTGGAGTGGAACGAGCCAGCTATTGCTTTTTACAAACAAATTGGAGCAACCCTGGATAGCGAATGGATTAACTGCCGCATGACCGAAGAGCAGATTCAACAGTATTCAGCATAGAACGGAAGCTTAACCCTTGGCAGTTTTAACTCAAAAAACCTTCTGAAGGGCATTTTTATCTGAATAATTTATTTGCACAACAGCAGCGCCAGGACCTTTGCTACTATTTGCGCTCTACATCGGTACCAATAATCTCCAGCAGCGACCGGAAAGAAAGAGCTTTTTCGCCGTAGCGCCTGGTATGCTTATCCTGCAGGGCCGGCGCATGGTCGCGTTGGTATTCCTCCAGATCTTCGAGGTTGCGGCAAAAGAACTGCACAGCGTACGTAACGCCTCCGTTCTCCACTTCGTTGAGCAACCGGCTAACCTGGTTGCGCAAAAAGTACCCGGTAGCCATTACTTCCGGAATGTGCACTTGTATCATCCAGTCCAGCCATTCTTCGGCTACACTATTTTCAACGTTAACAGTAATGTTGTATAAGATCATACACAAAGCTACGAAATTAGTACCGCAGAGGTAACCTTGTGCTTAAATTTACATAAACTTAACTACTAATCAGGCTGTTAAAAACGCGTTCGCACTTCTTTGCCAGGCAATGAAAATAGCTGTAAAACAACAAGCTCTCTGCTTTTGCCCACTTAGTACGGGCATTAGCAGAGAGCTTGCTTACAGGAGCACTTTCTTTATTTCAGGATGGCAGAAGCTGTTAAGTTACTTTCTGTTACAGCAACAGAATTGGCTTTGTCAGTTCCGGCATCGGAGGTTACAGGTTTCAGACACACTGAACAATATACCAGTAGAAGCATAAAAAGTGCAGCAATTATAGAAAGATCAGATTTGTTGGATATCGTGTTCATGGCCGTTAGATTTAAGGTTTTTAGACGTTAGCTTGCTGCATATTTTGTTTTTGTATCAGGATACCTATTATTTAAAATTATTAACTAACATTAGTTATTATCTTAAAAAGATCGTTCCTGCTTTATTAAACATTTTTGTATGTCGTAAGATATTTATTTTTCTTTAAAGCACAACAACCTCTTCTATTTTACTGATAAATATTTTATCAACAAGAAATAAACAGGTATTCTAATAGAAACTACTAATAGGCCTCCACAGCCTTTAAATTGGCTTTATAATAATTAAAACCAACTTTGTTACTAGTACTGAAACGTCTGAGACTTGCAGAAAGTTCGACTGTTGCCATGAAAATAGTTGAACAAACATCAATTAGTTTTAACAAAGCCGTATGCCTTCTTATTATAATTTTACTTACCGCCTGTGTTTAAAATTAGTGGCTGCCTTTAGTAACTTTGCCGGGTAACGCATAACTCCTTATCCTCTACCGCTATGCAGGAACTTGGCAAAAAATTACAGTTAAAAAAAACACAGCAGGTACTGCTATTTCACGCTCCGGCGCCATTTTTTAAAGCGCTTTCGGAACAGGGCTTTGCAACTACTGCCTATGCCGCTGAACCGGCACAGCAGGCAGATGCGGTGCAGCTGTTTGTCCGGAGCCAGGCCGAACTGGAAACCTGGTTACCGCCTGCGCTGGCAGCACTTAAACCGGAAGGATTACTTTGGATCGCGTACCCCAAAAAATCATCGGGCACGAAAACAGATCTTACCCGCGATGAGGGTTGGCGCTTGCTAGCTACTTTTGGTTATGAGGCGGTCAGGCAGGTGGCCCTAGATGAGGCTTGGTCTTCGGTGCGTTTCAGGCATTCATCAGAAAGGAAAACACCATCTAAATTCGGTGCTGTGTATGAGGGCATCGATAAGGAAACGCGCACTGTTACACCACCGCACGACCTGCAGGAGGCGCTGGAAGCAGCTAACCTCAGGAGTAGTTTTGAGCAGCTGGCTTTTACGCACAAAAAGGAAATGATAGTTTCGCTGCTGGAGGCCAAGCGCCCTGAAACACGCCTGAAACGTGTGCAAAAGGCCATTGAACTGGTGAGGAAGCTAGCCAAAAGAGCTTAACACGCACTTGCCCTGCCCCGGCACACAAAGTACCCTTGGCTCAAAACAGGCTCAAAAGCTTTTGGAGGCCGTTTTCATTAGAATAATTTGAGCTACAGTTTAAGATATGGTGCAGGCGTTTTATAGTTTGTTCTCTGATGCCTTCAGAGCAGAGAAGAATTAACACTTACAGAAGTTCTTCCTTTTTCCGTACTTTGTATATCTTTTCAGATTTCTTAATTCTGCTATATACTTGAGCACGTCAACCATCTACCAGAACTACCTGCTGCAGTCGGAGCCCAACAAGTTCGATGTGGCTAGCCTGAAGCCAGGCGAGATGATCATTAACATGGGGCCGCAGCACCCCTCTACCCACGGTGTGCTGCGCCTGGAGGTGATTACAGATGGTGAACTTATTACAGACGTGGTTCCGCACATTGGTTACCTGCACCGTTGCTTCGAGAAGCATGCCGAGAGCATGGCTTATAACCAAACCATACCCTACGTAGACCGCATGGACTACCTGGCTGCCATGAACTCGGAGCATGTGTGGTGCATGGGTGTGGAGAAGCTGCTGGGCATTACCGACCAGATTCCGAAGCGGGTAGAATACATCAGGGTGCTGGTGGCGGAGCTTAACCGGCTGGCCTCGCACTTTGTAGCTATTGGCACCTACGGCATCGACATTGGGGCTTTTACCCCATTTTTATGGCTGCTCCGCGACCGGGAACACATTCAGAGGCTGCTGGAGTGGGCATCAGGGGCGCGCATGCTCTACAACTACATTTGGGTTGGTGGCCTGTACTACGACCTGCCCATTGGCTTTGAGGAGCGCTGCCGCGAGTTCATAAATTACCTGATGCCGAAACTGGATGAGCTGGAAACCATCTTGTTCGACAACTCCATCTTTATTAACCGCACCGCAAACGTAGGCATTTTACCTTTGGATGTAGCCATTAACTACGGCTGCTCCGGCCCCATGCTGCGTGGTTCCGGCCTTAAATACGACCTGCGCCGCGTAGATGGCTATTCAGTATATCCGGAACTCGACTTTGAGGTACCCATAGGCAAAGGCACCGTAGGCACCACCGGCGACTGCTGGGACCGAAACTATGTGCGCATGCAGGAGTGCCGGGAGTCTGCCAAAATTATACACCAGTGCCTCGACCGGCTGCTCGGCGACTACAAACGCACCCCCGACTTCGATCCGCAGGCAGCCTGCCCCAAAAAGCTGCGCACCACCGGCAGCAAAGAGCTTTACTTCCGGGGCGAAACACCACGTGGCGAGCTGGGCTATTTCTTTCGCAGCACCGACCGCACCGATGTTCCTTTCCGCTGCAAAGGCCGCTCCCCCTGCTTCTCTAACCTGTCGGTACTGCACGAAATCTCCAAGGGCTGCATGGTGGCCGACCTGATTGCCATTGTAGGTTCTGTAGATATTGTGCTGGGCGAACTGGATAGGTAACAGTATTAAAAGACTGTTTAACTACACCTGAAGCGCCTGTTACCAAATTGTTACCTAAGTATAAAACATCAGTTTCGTATCGTCGTTCTGAATAATCTTTAAACGATACTTACAAGCTGATTAATTACTTTATGAATAAACTTCTTTCTGTTCACCTGCTCTGGCTACTGGTGCTATTTGCTCCTGCACATTCTATAGCCCAGATACAACCCATAGACAAAGATACAGCCAATGTGCTGCCGGCAGACACAGTACTGCCAGGCCAGAAAAATCCTTTTACCGATGCTCAGCGATTAGAGGCCAGCAACAGTCGTTTTCTGAAGCGGGCCGTTATACCATCTGCAGCACTGGTTGGTGCAGGCATTCTTACCATTCAGGGCAGAGGCCTAATCAGCAGTTTTGATACCCGCGACGTCCGCAACAGACACTTCCCTAATTTTAGCACCGAAGCAGATGATTTTATAATGCTTGCGCCGTTGGTCGGGCTGTATGGTTTTAATTTGATTTCGTCGCAGAACAGGCACGAGCTGGGGCGGCAAACCTTACTTCTTGGTCTTTCTGGTGTACTTGCTTCGGCGGTTGTCTGGCCAGTTAAAGGGCTTACCAACATAGATCGTCCTAACGGGAAGCCGCATGCTTTTCCATCGGGCCATACTACCTATGCCTTTACCATCGCCACTTTTATGGATAAAGAGTTCCGGCACAAAAGCCCCTGGATAAGTGTGGCCAGCTATGGCATTGCAGGTGCCACAGGCGTGATGCGTGTGCTGAACAATGCCCACTGGATGGCCGATGTACTGGCTGGTGCCGGTGTGGGCATTATATCTGTAAACACAGTGTATTGGGTGCATGCCAAGTTAACGCAGGGCGGAGGGCTCAACACTACATTTGTACCGGTTTTATTACCCGGAGGAGCAAAAGGCATGGCGTTTACACTAGCATTCTAATTCAAAAAAAGATTCAGGCAGCAACCATAAACAAACAGGACTTGTTAATTTGCACGGAAATCAACACCGTGACCTTGTATTGAAAGTACAGTAAATGGTCGCTAACAATCTTAAGATGTCCGGATTCCGCAGCTGCTTTTTGCTTTTTCTCGGTTTGCTTGTAGCAACGGCTGCTTTTGCGCAGCCTACTCATATACAAGTACAAGGCGTGGTGCAAGATGCCCGTACAGGCGAGAAGCTGGCTTTTGTGAATATTGTGGCAAACGACGGAGAAACTGGCACCACAACGAACCTCGACGGACAGTTTGTGCTCCGGCACAACCGCTCGATCCAGACGGTGCGTTTCAGCTATGTGGGCTACACTACCCAGTTTGCCACCCCCGACTCTAGCAGCACTTTACAGGTTTTTCTGCAGCCTGCCGCGGCACGACTAGCCGAAGTAATTGTTCGCTCCGGCGAAAATCCGGCGCACCGCATTATCCGGCTGGCCAACCGGCACCGGGAGCAGCACAAGCCAGAGAACCTCGCTGCCTACTCCTACCGCACCTATAATAAGTTTATACTAACAGCCGTAGGCAGCGCAGATGCAGCCGCAATACGCGCTAAACCAGAACTATCGCGGCAGGACTCCGCTTACCTAAAAATGGGTAAGTTGCTGGAGGAGCAGCACCTGTTCCTATCGGAAAGCATTACCGAGTTCGCTTTCCTGAAGCCTAATCAGCAAAAAGAAACCATTCTGGCTACGCAGGTATCGGGGTTGGAGCAGCCGAGTTTTGGCATTGTGGCCGCCGAAGCACGTGAATTTTCGGTGTACGACGACATGCCGGTATTTTTTGGTAAACGCTACCTCAGCCCCCTCAGCACTGGCAGCACCCGCAAATATAATTTCCTGCTGGAAGAAACCTCCGTCATCGGTTCCGACACGATCTACATCATCTCTTACAGGCCTGAAAACGGCAAAAACTTCGATGGGCTCACGGGCATTCTGTACATCAACAGCAAAGGCTGGGCAGTGCAGAATGTAATTGCCGAATCGGCGACAGACGACGATAAGCGAGGCATGAAACTCCAGCAGCAGTTTGAGCAGGTAAACGGGCATTGGTTCCCAAAGGAGCTGGATGTGGAAATAACTATTCCGCAGGTGCAAATGCGGGGGCACCAACCCTACGGCCACCTCAGAACTTACATTACCGACGTACAGCTGAACCCTCCACTCAGGCGGCGCGATTTCGACCTCATTGCGCTCTCGCAGGCACCGGAGGCGCACCGGCAACCGCTACGTTTTTGGCAGCAATTCCGCACCGATTCACTTAACCGGGTGGAGCAGCGCACCTACCAACAACTCGACAGCACCGGCAAAGCCGATAATCTGGACAAGAAGATACAGGTAATTGAGTACCTGTCAGCCCGCCAGATTCCGATCGGGAAAATCAGCCTGGACCTGAACCGTTTCCTGCGCATCAGCGATTTTGAAGGGCTGCGCCTGGGGCTGGGTGCACACACTAACAACCGGTTCTCGGAGCGCCTGATAGTGGGCGGCTACTGGGGCTATGGCTTCGGCGATAAAGAGCACAAGTACGGCGCCGATGCATCCCTGCTGCTGCACAAGCCATCGGAGCTGAAGCTGGCAGCAGAGCTTTTTGAGGATGTGCTGGAACCAGGCGGCAGACGACTTCCTTTTATGCCGCGTAGCTCTTTTAACAGTCTGCGACCGGCCCTGCTCACCCACCTCGACTATACCACCCACCGCAGCGCCTCGCTCTCAGGCCGCTTGCTGCGCTACCTACAGGTGCAGGCTATGCTACGGCAGGAGGAGAGGCGACCAACTTTAGCTGTGGAGATCCCGGAAAGCCCGGTGCGTTACCAGGTGGCAGAGGCCGTGCTGGGGCTGCGGTATGCCTATGGGGAGCAGTTGGTGCAGCTGTTCAATCAGACCAGGCCTGTACCAAACGCTTTTCCGGTGCTACGGGCGCAGTACTCACGTGGCTTACAAGGTTTTCTGGACGGCGAATACGATTACCATAAAGTAGATGCAAGGCTTTCAGCCTCTTTCCGGCATCGCACCACCGGCGAAACCAGCGTAACATTGATGGGCGGTTTGATAAAAGGCGCCCTGCCGCTGTTGGCGATGTACAATGGCTATGGCAGCTTCAACTCTTCTTATAAGGTATATGCCGGCGAAGGTTTCGAAACCATGGCACCATACGAGTTCTTCTCCGATCGCTATACCTCTCTCTTTCTGCAACAAGACATTGGCAAGCGCCTGCTGCGCACCAGGTTTTTTCAGCCCAACCTCGTGCTGCTCACCAACATCGGCTTCGGAGATATGAAGGAGCGGCAGTTTGCAGAGCAGGAGCAGTACTTCAACACCATGTCACGCGGCTTCTACGAATCTGGCCTGCTGCTCAACGATATTATCGCGTCTCCTTTTTCTGGTGTAGGCATTGGCTTCTTCTACCGCTACGGCCCCTACGCCTTAGAGAAAGCTTCGGATAATTTCAGGATTAAGCTAACGACTTCTTTGTTTTTTTGATGATGGTATAGTGGCCGCTAAACGTGCAATAGTTTAACTACTCTCATGAGGTGTAGCCTATAATTTTATTACAAACAGTCACTTCATTTAAAATAGTAACAGATAAACAATGTTTTATCTATTGCTACAGTATCTTCGCACCCAGCGCTGCTCCTGCGCTCAATCATTTAGTTTTTTAAATGAGCATCCATACTACTTTACAACAACGTGCGGATTTTTACCTGCTTCTGCTTTATATAGCAGTTTGTGCAACAATTGTATTAAGAGTAAGCGTAGAAGTAACAGGATATATGTCCCCGGATTCAGATTATTATCTTGAAGCCGCTTCTAGCTTAAAGAACGGGCATGGAGTTTATATAAGGGATCTTTATGCGCCACAAGGTCCATTTACTCCTAATAAAAGGATACCTTTTACCGCCTGGCCAATTGGTTACCCTTTCCTCATATTTGTAGTATCTGAATTAACCCCATTAGATATTTTCTGGGCCGGTAAAACTGTTAATCTACTGTTTATTGGGTTAGCTTTTTTACTGATCCGCCACATTCAGAGGGAGCACAGTTACATAATAGCGTCCATTTTTGGAGCTTTCACTATTTTAGAAGTTTCCTCCTACACCTGGTCCGAAAGTATATTTATGATTGGCTTGCTCTACCTATGCTACATATTTACAAACATATATGTAGACAAAAACAGGAGCTTTAGTATGCTAAAGATCTTATTAGCTTCGATTTTTATATTCTTGATTCGATATATAGGTATAATAGCCGCAGGAGCTATTTTCTTAGCCTTCGTATATTACTTCTGGTATAACAAGGATAGCAAGACCAGTAAACACTTCCTATATGTGTTATTAACATTAAGTTTATTTATCAGTTTGTACCTTTGCACAAATTACTATATAGCCGGGTATAACACAGACGTTCAGCGCTTAACAAAAGAAATGGAAAGCTTCCCGGAGGTTGTCTGGATGGCACTTAAAGGCTTAGCCGGTGAATTATTCCTCTTAAGAAGATACTATTTTAATGGTTTCCCTGACTGGTTAACAATAGCGGCTGCAAGCTTTCAACTGATACTATTTTACATGATCTATAGTAGCTTGCGAAAACAGCGGGGAATTTGGCAGGAGTTCCAAAAAAACATTTTTTCACACATGTGTCTTTTAATGGCTGGCTTATACCTACTGCTGCTAATTTCTCTAAGAAGCATATCGCAATTCGACCCTATCAACTATCGTCTGCTTTCGCCATTCACATTTTTGATGCTCACCGGCGTTATTCATTATATTGTGGCACTTCCTGATCACCATACAGATATCAAAAAAGCAAAACACCTCATTCTGGCCCTTTTTTTAATTTCGCTTATTATAAACCTCCCAAAAGAGTACATTTTAGGTAAATTCATAAATCTGATGTAGCGAAGATATGCGCAATTTTATCCTGTCTTTTTCTGCCGATAGACTGCTGCTGCTGCTCTTTATAATTTTAGTTACCGCACATGTATATAGGATAAACGCTGAGGCAACAGGTTATACTTCCCCTGATTCTCGTTTTTATCTGGAACTGGCGGGGAACCTGCAAAAAGGAAAAGGGTTTTATATTATTAACCGAACAACCAATGAGCCACAATTTTTCTATGTTTGGCCTGTTGGTTATCCTGTGCTCCTATATGTGGTGGCACAAATTACTTCGCTTAGCCTTTTCTGGTCTTCCAAAGTTTTAAACTTCTTATTGTTAGGGTTCAATTTCCTGATTCTGCGCCAACTAAGCCAAAGGTACTCTTTTGTGTTAGCCTCAATATTTTGCTCCTACACCTTAATGGAAGTTTATAGTTACACCTGGTCAGAAGCTCCCTTTATTACAGCTTTGCTGTTCCTAGCACTCCTGATAAGCAAGCCTTTGCCTCTTTTTGATAAGAATAGGTACGTCATTCTATTAGTAATGACATGCTTGTTTCTGTTCCTTGTGCGCTATATAGGTGCTTTTTCTCTTGGCGTTATAGCACTTCTTTCCATGTATAATTTGCTCAGGCAATGCAAACAGTTGGCAATTAAACTAGGGGTCGCTTCTGTTTTTTTGCTCTTCCTGATGCTCCTGTACTTAAGCATCAACTATTATTTTGGTAATAGCTTTACTGGATCTGGCAGGTTTGAAATAGAACGTGAACCCATTCAAGATTTTGTTCTAATGCTATACTCTGGGCTGTTTAATGAGTTTCTGATTGTAAGAAAATACCGTATATGGGGCGACTTACTTTTCATTTTCACTACACTCGTACAGGTAGCTATAGTAGTAGTTATATTTCTTCGTCTTAAGACGCAGCAAAGCTTTAAAGGATATATGAAGAATAGCTTTACAAATAGTTGTTTCGGTATAGGACTTCTATACCTGTTAGCCCTCATTGGGCTTCGTTTTATTTCGCACTTCGATGACTTAGATTACCGACTTCTTTCCCCCTTCAGCACCTTAATAATTGCAGGCTTGATGTATGCCATAGTGAAACTTCCTGACAATAAGAATACCATAATTGCTAAACTTCTGTGCTTTGGGTTTTATCTATTTTCTCTTTTCCTTAACCTGCCAAAGCAATACCTATTAGAGAAGTTGGGCTATTTGACCTTCTGAAAAGCAGCAGAAGCTATAAATACTGACAACCTGCCAAGCACGCTTTACCCTTGACTCTTAAAAGGCCAAACTACCTTTGGAAGGCCATTTCCATTAGAATAATTTGAGGATTAGCTGTTGCAGCCACTCTCTTCGCTAAACTACTGATCTATAAAAATGGCCTGTTGGTATAACAGTGGGCACGGTTGGTAGAAACCAGCTGTACTTTCTGCGCATTATTGCCTTTGCAGATAAGCCTTTTGCGCAGATTCTGTTAATTTTAAGTGATTTGGGCAGCTCCTTTCTACGAACTGCTGCCTTACAAACCTTTAACAACCTCTGCATGAAACGCATTGTATTCAGCTGCCTTTTGTGGTGCGCTGCCAGTATCGGGGCTTTGGCGCAAAGCAAGAGCAACAAGATCGATTTTACAGAATACACCCTCAACAACGGACTACACGTGATCCTGCACCAGGACAACTCAACCCCCAACGTGGCGGTAACGGTGCTGTACCATGTAGGCTCAAAAAACGAAGCAGAAGGCCGGAGCGGCTTTGCACACTTTTTTGAGCACCTCATGTTTGAAGGCACCGAGAACATTGGCCGGGGCGAGTACATGGGCATGGTCAGCAAAGCAGGCGGCACCCTCAACGCCAACACCTCCTTCGACCGCACATTTTACTACGAGCTGCTGCCCTCTAACCAGCTGGAGCTTGGCCTCTGGATGGAAGCCGAGCGTATGCGGGCCGCCAAAATAGACGAGGTGGGCGTAGAAACGCAGCGCAAGGTGGTGCAGGAAGAGAAGCGCGAACGAATCGACAACCAACCGTACGGCTCTATGGGCGAAAACATGTTTGGCACAGCCTTTCAGGTGCACCCTTACAAATGGATGCCGATTGGCTCTTTCGAAGATTTAAAGAACGCCTCTATTGAGGAATTCAGAGATTTCTACAAAACCTTTTACGTGCCCAATAACGCCACGCTTTCTATTGCCGGCGATATTGATATAGCGCAGACACGGAAGCTCGTGGCACAGTACTTTGCAACCATCCCGAAAGGAACAAAAGAAATTCCGCGACCAGCCGTGCAGGAGCCGAAGCAGACAGAGGAACGCCGTAAAACAGTGTACGACAACATACAACTACCTGCCGTTATACAAGGCTACCACATTCCGGCGCAAGGTACCGACGACTTTTACGCGCTCTCTATGCTCACCATGCTGCTCTCCGAAGGCGAGAGTTCACGCTTACCCAAAGCGCTGGTAGACAAGCAGCAGAAAGCCGTGGCAGCTGCCTCTGTGCCTTTTCCTACCGAAGACCCGGGCCTGTTCCTGACATATGCCATTGCCAACATGGGTGTAGACGTAGCCGACCTCGAAGCAGCCATGGATGCCGAAATAGACCGCGTAAAAAAAGAACAGCTCGAAGACCGGGAATTTCAGAAGCTGCATAACCAGATGGAAAGCCAGTTTGTGCAGCAAAGCACTACGGTGGCAGGCAGAGCCGAGCAACTGGCCAATTACCACGTGTACTTCGGCGATGCCAACCTGATTAACACGGAGCTGGAGCGCTACCGTAAGGT
The DNA here is from genome assembly GCF_008017455.1 of Pontibacter qinzhouensis. Lineage (GTDB taxonomy): Bacteria > Bacteroidota > Bacteroidia > Cytophagales > Hymenobacteraceae > Pontibacter > Pontibacter qinzhouensis. The sequence goes on from NZ_VRTY01000006.1 coordinate 53,626, forward strand.
TACAAAAGAAGACATCAGGCGCGTTGCCAACCAATATTTAACAAAACAGAATCGCGTCGTGCTGCACTACCTGCCCAAATCAGCACAACCTAAATAAGCCTTTCAGACCATGAGAAAAACATATCACCTCCTCTTACTGCTGCTGGTTGTTGTGAGCACAGCTAAAGCACAAACCAGGCAAACACCCCCTGAACCAGGACCTGCCCCTAAAATTGAGCTAGGCAAATACGAATCGTTTACCCTGAAAAACGGGCTGAAGGTGTACGTGGTGGAGAACCACAAGGTGCCGGTTGTGTCTATGTCGCTGGTGCTGGACCGCGACCCTATTCTAGAAGGCGAAAAAGCAGGCTATGTATCGGCGGCCGGGCAGATGATGCGTACCGGCACCAAGAGCCGAAGCAAAGACGAACTAGATGAGGCCGTAGATTTTATCGGGGCGGAGCTTTCGTTTACCTCCACCGGCTTTAGCGCCTCCTCCCTTACCAAACACCTGCCTACCCTGCTCAACCTCTCAGCCGATGCCCTCCTGAACCCTGATTTTAAGCAGGAGGAACTGGACAAGGTGAAAAAGCAAATGCTGGCCAGCCTGGCGCAGGAAAAAGACAACCCGGATGCCATTGCCCGCAAAGTGCGCCAGGTACTGCTGTTTGGCAAAAATCACCCTTATGGCGAGCAGATGACGGAGCAGACAGTAGAGAGTTTTACGCTGGCCGATGTGCAGAACTACTACAGCAGCTACTTTAAGCCGAACATTGCTTACCTGGCTGTAGTTGGCGATGTAAAGGCAAAAGAAGTGAAAAAACTGCTCAACAAGTCTGCCTTTAAAAACTGGCAAAAAGGCGAAGTAAAGCAACTCTCATACCCGTTGCCACAGAAACCAGCCCAGACTGAAGTAGTAATTGTAGACCGACCAAGTGCCGTGCAAACATCGCTGGCGCTGGCAAACCCAGCAGATCTGAAACCAGGCAGCCCCGAATCTATTCCTACCCAACTTATGAACAATATATTAGGTGGCTCCAGCACCGCCAGGCTCTTTATGAACCTGCGCGAAAAACACGGTTACACCTATGGCGCCTATTCCTCCGTGTCATCAGACAAGTTGCTGGGCTACTTTGCTGCCTCCGGCAATGTGCGCAATGCCGTTACCGATAGCGCTGTTGTAGAGTTCAAAAACGAACTTAGCCGCATAAGGTCTGAGCAGGTAAGCGAGCAGGAGCTAAAAGATGCGAAAGCTTACATGACCGGCAGCTTCGCCCGTGGCCTTGAGAACCCGAACACAGTAGCTTTTTATGCCATTAATACCGCCCGTTACAACCTGCCAAAAGACTATTATGCCAACTACCTTAAAAAGGTAGAGGCTGTAACAGTAGCCGATGTGCAGCGCATGGCACAGAAGCATATTACACCAGACCAGCTGTACATAATTGCAGTAGGAAACGCCAGCGACATTGCCACCAAACTGGAGCCTTTCGACTCAGAAGGTGGTATTAGCTACTATAACACCTCGGGCGACAAACTGGAGCGCAGCACGGCCGCCTCGTTGCCGGCAGGCTTAACTGCCGAAGCAGTACTTACCAATTACGTACAGGCGCTGGGCGGCAAAGCCAACATCGATAAATTAAAAGATGTATCGATAATAAGCAGTGCTACTATGCAGGGCACGCAACTGCAATTTGTGCAGCAACAAAAATCGCCTGATAAATACCATGTAGCTATTCTGATGAACAACAACCCGATGCAGAAGGTGACCATAAATGGCAGTAAGGGCAAAATGGAAGCTCCCATGCAAGGCGTTAACCAGGAAATACCAGCCGACCAGCTCAACACGCAGCTACTCGAAGCAGCTATTTTTGGAGTGCTGCTCTACGACAAACTGGGCATAAAAACTGAACTGAAAGGCCTGGAGAGCATTGATAGCAAAGAGGCTTACGCCATAGAGGCAAAGCAGCCAAACGGCCAGCGCACCACCAACTATTTCGACAAGGAATCTGGTTTGCTAGTAAAAACCATTAATAGCATACAATCGCCGCAAGGAGTAATTACACAAACCAGAAGCTACAAGAATTACAAAGAAGTAAACGGCATTAAATTTCCGCATGCTGTTGAAACCAGTTTTGGACCTCAGACAATTAAAACAGAAGTTCAGTCGGTGGAGGTGAACAAGGGGATTTCGGATGATGTGTTTAAGCTTTAACTAGATGTTAGATGCTAGACATTAGATTTTAGAATATCTCTTATAATTAACAAGGGCGCTACCTATGAACAGGTCAGTGTCCTTTTTTATGTGGATAACCTTGAAGCAAAAATGGCCTGATTAGCTTTGGAAGGGCTTTTCCATTAGAATAATTCACCTTGATGCACGAAGTGTCGAACTAAATTTTCTCTGAGCCAGCCAGTAACTTTTCAACTTTTTGAAAGGCAAGAAACGTGTAGTTTTCAACAACAGATCTTATATCTGATGGCTCCTTAAAATAATTCCCCCTGCACTGCCTGCACAAACTTTTTGGGTGGTTTAACTTGTAAGCCGCAAACGGTGTTCAGCTTCTCGATCAGGTATATGGCCAGATCCGGTGCGGCGATGTTGTCGGGTTCATGCACAAAAAAGTAGAGTTGCTCCAAACCGGTTTCCAGCCACTGTTGCAGGCGCTCCACCCAGGCATCTATGCGGCTGTAGTCGGTGGGGTGGAGGCCGTTGCCTACAAAACGAACCATAGCCATAGGTGTGGTCAGGCGCATGTGCAGTACATCGCGGCGGCCAGCTACATCGGTGAGCACGGTGCCTACGCGGTATTTCTCCAGCACCTCGTACAGCTCTTGCGCAGCTGTGGCGTCTTTAAACCAATCGGGGTGGCGCAGCTCCACCGCCAGTGGCACCGACTCCGGCACAAACTGCACAAAAGCCTCCAGGTCGCGGAGCTGCCTCGGCCCAAACGATGGCGGAAGTTGCAGAAAAGATACGCCTAGTTTCTCTTCCAGACCTGCTATAGCTTCGCAAAATGTAGCTGTCAGATCCTGCGTATGCCGCAATTGGGCTTCGTGGCTGATGAGTTGCGGAAACTTTGGGCAGAACCTGAAGCCTTGGGGCACAGCATGCCGCCAGCGATCTATGGTATCGGGGCCGGGAATATGGTAATGGGTGCTATTAAGTTCGATGGTGTTAAACTGCTTCCCATACCAGAGCAAAGAATCTTTTTCGCGCATGCTGGCCGGGTAAATATGGCCGGTCCACGCTTTGTTTACCCACACCGGTAACCCCACAAAAATAGCGGGTGCTGCTTTAGCTTCAGCTGCATTTTTTTGCAAGGCAGAAGCAGTTCCTTCATGGTCTGGAGGCAGGGTAAAATCCACTCTGCTAATGTCAGCTAATTTTCCAAAATCCATAGTCTACATATTTTACAATTTATACGTTTCTGAAGCTGCTTTTGGCAAGGCGCCGGAGCAGGTTTAAAGCAAAAAAACGCTGTACTTATCTAACATTTATTTAGCAAATGAAAAATTTAACTAACAAAATCGAAAAAAAATTTTTATAATAATTTTTATATATATTTAAACATTAATAGCTACTAAACTAGCTTTAAACGCTGATTTTAGCAAATTTAAGCTTGTAGCAATTTTAATTAAAAGAGTGTATCCCCCTACACCTGAGGAGGCTCAATGGCTACAAAGGCTTGTTTTAAACATTTTTTGTTAACTTTGTGGCTTCACCAACTATTAAATGAGATGATTTTTAATAGAACAAACTGTTTTTTCTTCTTTATTACTATCATATTTATCGGCTTTAACAATCCTTCTTTTTCACAAAAAGCCACCAAAGCTCAGACCGGAACTGCCTCCTGGTACGGCAGCAAATATCACGGCAGAAAGACCAGCAGCGGCGAACGGTACAACAGGTTCGAGATGACTGCTGCTCATAAAAAACTCCCATTCGGAACCAAGGTAAAAGTTACCAACCTGGACAACAACAAATCGGTTATTGTGCGGATAAATGACAGAGGACCATTTGTAGGCAACCGTATAATTGATGTATCTGAGGCTGCGGCCAGGGTATTAGACATTAGAGGTGCCGGTTTAGGAGAAGTTAAAGTAGAGATTTTAGGCAAGCCTGGATCTGCACTGGCTAGTCTCGATGACGAGGAGCAGGAAGTAAACGAAGAACTGTACACCATAGAGGCTGGTTCGTTTCTGCAGCCTCAGTTTGCCAAAGCATTTTCTGAAAAACTTAAGGCTTTTGATAAGCACCTAAGCATTGAACTGAGCGAAGAGCAGTTTAATGGCATGACAATACACCGCATTAAGGCTGGCCGGTTTGAAAACAAACAACAGGCCGAAGCATTTAACGACCTGCTGGCCGAAGAGGGCCTCAACGGTACTGTATCGGCAGCTTAGGCAAGCTGTAACAAATAATTCCATAGCAGCACCTGCCCGAGGTTAACAGGTGTGCTATGGCTTATAAAACTTTGCAGCAAGCACAGTGGCAGCAAAGCTGCTTTGGCTTATCAGTTATCTGGTATTTGGCAGTGCTGCGTTTATGGCGCAAGAACTTTGGCTTTTGAAACTACCTGCCGCAGCGCCTACTGCTGCCAGGCAAGGGCTACATATTTCTAAGTAGCTCCCTCTCTAACTGCCCACTCTACAGGCAGTAACTTTAGGCATTTCCTGACAAGTACAATGGCTTCAGCCAGTTATTGGTGCTATTCCGATGTTTTATTTTCGTAATTTGAAAGATAGAAACTTTCTTTGGCAAGATTAATGTTTGAACGTTAACGTAAAACCGTGATGGCACAATAGCGCTACCGAAGCAGGATCAACCTGATGAACTGACTCTGGCCTCCAGTACACAACCAAATCTAAGAGGTATGCATGGCCTGCTACACGCAAAGGTACTGTTCCAACAGCCTGAGCACAGCAAGAGCATATTGCAACTGAAGTTTTACACTTACTGCAAGTCAAGTTAATATGAATGCAGCGAGTGGCTCTGGCAGCTTTTTTAAAAAAGTTAAAGGCAAGGCAAAAATTATTCTTCAAATGTCGCACCCTGTTTGCCGCCACCGCGTATTAGTAAACTTTGCTGCGATAGCCTGGAGGCGGTCTTTTTGCCAGGTAGAAGCTAGTACAACTGGCAATTGACTGTTAAAGGCTTTACTTGTGTTCAGCCTACAAATAATTTAAAAGGAATACGAAGGTGCAACAGTTAGAAGTAGTTAAAATCTCTGATAACCAGACTAAGATTCTGAGGCATATTCTGGGAGAGAGAATTTATTTCTTTTACTCAGACAAGCTCCAGGTAGAAGGCGACCACGGTCATTTTCTGTTTTGGGCCAATGGTTTTGCCATAGCTTTGTCTACTACCAACAACAGCCAGGATAATTTCAGGACCTACATTAACATTAGTGCCGACTACCGGCTGCTTAACCGCGAGGCTGCCATCTACTACGAATTCGATATTAACGTGAGCAGCGCCCCGCTCTGGCAGGAAGGCTCCTTGCAGTTTGGCAAACTCTCCAGCCTTCGCATTTTTTCCGACCCTATTCTTATGATTGAGGTGTACCAGGATTTTAACGAAGGAAATGAGAAAATAGCCCTGCATGATTGTGCCCTGGTATTTTATTCTCAAAGCCGTAAAATTATGGTAAGAGCACGCCCTGAGGTGATAGGCGGAGTAGATGTAGTTCTGGATGAGCCGTATATTGAGGCCTTACTTCGCCATCTGAAGTTAAGAACCACTATTGTATAAGAGCACATTCTACCAACAGGAGCTTTGCGAGTTGCTGTTCTGTTGCTCTTTAAATTTCTCACCTTGCCTGCCAGCGCCAACTGCCTGTAATTAACCCAGATATACCCTTAGCAGAAATCTGGTCATTTATCTTCTGAAGGCTTATTCCATTAGAATAATTGATCGGCTACAGTACCTGGGCACCTGCCGAAACTCAATTTAGCGAGCTTAGCTGTTTAGCAAACGTATCTACTAATCTACTAACATCAGGAATGCACTCCAGGTTAAGCGTGTGGCCTGCGTTTGGCAGCACTTCCAATTTTGCTTGCGGTATTGCTTTAGCCATAACTTCAGCAGCCCGTACTGGGCATAAGGGGTCTTCCTGGCCATGCACCAGCAGCACTGGCACCTGCACCTGGCGCAACTCCGGTATAAACTCTTTACTTGTTTTGATGGATAAAATCTGCTGCAGCAGGCTTTCTGAGGTGAGGCTCTGAGAGACTTTGTTCTGTTTTAGATGCTCCAGGCTAACCACAAATGGCTTGTCGAAATAACTTCGGCCAAGCACAAGCGGCAGCATAACATCCAACAGTAGAGGAGGGCCACCTGCCAGTACAGCTTTCTCCCAACTCTGCAGCACCGCATCAAAATAAGCATCTACCTGCGCAAAAGAAGAAACAAGTACACCCGCCACTGCCGCCTCAGGGAATTGCACCAGCAAGCGTTGCGCTACAGCCCCTCCCATAGAAATACCGACCACAATGGGCTTAGACAGCTCCAGCACACGAAGCAGACCAGCAATAGCTGCGGCATGGGCTTCTAAAGTACATACTGCTGGCGTTGTAGTCGACTTGCCTTGGTTTAGGAGGTCTACCAGCAGCAGCCTGTACGGTTTACTTAGCGCAAACACGACTCCTGCCCAGGCCGCCGTTGTCTGCGAAAAGCCATTCAGGAATACAAATGTCTGGTCTGCTTTCGGGTTGCCGTGCAGCTCGTAGTGCAGCGCTGCGCCATCAGGCAAAATGTGTTTCATGTGGTGTGCTGAAGAGGAGCCTTAACTTGCCCCAAAATTACCGTTGCTCTTTAGGAGAGTTGCCGGCCCTTGCTGTTTTTTGTTTCAGAAATCGTTGGAAGTCCATTTTCATTAGCATAATTCCGAAGTGGCCTTCTTAGCATTTACCCCGCCAAAATCTGTAAGTAAATGGTAATTAAGCAACTGTTAAATCATAGCTGCAACTGAATTATGCTAATGAAAACGCCCTTCCGAAGCATTTTTTCCTAAAAACCGTCAAGGGTTGGCACTCCCGTCTTTACTTCTTCCGGTACCTTTTATCAGAACTTAATGGTTGGTGCCAGTATTTTAAACTCGGTGCGGCGGTTCTCCTGGTGCTCCTCTTCCGAGCATTTTACGCCGTCAACGCAGCGGTTCAGGATCATAGACTCGCCGTAACCTTTGGCAACAATCCGGCTGCTCGGTATGCCTTTCGATACAATATAGTTTACAGCAGCCCGTGCCCGTGCATCTGATAAGATCTGGTTGTACCGGGCACTTTCGCGGCTATCGGTATGGGAGCTGAGTTCTATCTTAATGGTTGGGTTCTCCTGCAGTGTGCGCACCAGTTTATCGAGTTCGCGTGCCGCATCTGGCCTTATCTCAGACTTGTTCAGGTCGTAGTAGATGTTTTTCAGCAGAATAGGCCTCTCCGGGGTGTCTCTGTTAAAATCTACTTCCAGGTTCAACGTGTCTGTTCTGGCATTGCACTCCATCATCATGGTAACGGCATGTGTCAGGTAACCACCTTTGCTTCCCCGAATGGTATACTGCACGCCGCCCATCACATTAAAGAAGAAGCGCCCTCTGGCATCGGTAGCGACCTGCTCAAAAGTACCGGTTTCTTCGTTCAGCAGCTGCACGAGCGCGTTCTCTACAGGCACCTGCACTGTTTGCCTCGTTTTTCTGTCACGAATGGTTTCTGCTACCACTCCTTGCACATTACACGGAATAGAAATGTAGCTGAAAGCATAAAGATCGTCGGAAGCACCAGCCTGCTGGCGCGCTGAGGTAAGCAAGCCTGCCTTTCCGGTACTGTCTACCAGCATCCCAAAATCGTCGGTAAAGGAGTTGAGCGGAAACGCCATGTTCTCTGCTCCCTGCCACCTGGTGTGCACGCCAATGGCTTTAAATATATCCAGGCCGCCCATACCCAGGTGCCCATCCGAAGAAAAGTAAAGTTCGCCATCGGCTCCTATGGTCGGAAAGCTCTCGCGGCCTGCGGTATTAATAGCTTCGCCAGCGTTCACAGGTTTGCTCCAGGTGCCGTTTTCCTGCCGCTCACAAAAATAAATGTCTGTGGCACCGAAGCCGCCTGGCATATCAGATACAAAATATAAATAGCGGCCATCTGGCGTTACAGCCGGGTGACCGACAGAGTAGGCATCGGGGCGGTTGTAGCGGAAAGGCTTTACGTTGTCCCACGTACCGTTTTTGTACTCGACTGTGTAAATTTCTAACCGGTTGGTTTCGAGGCTTGTATTACTGGTAAACCAGCTGGTAGGATCTGCGTTTCCTTTTCGGCGAACTCGTTTTTTGGAAGCCACTCTTGTAAAAAACAATAAGTTCTCCTGCTCCAGAAAAGCTGCCGGTCCGTTATGAAAACCAGTATTAACAGGTGCCGGCAAGGCAACAGGCGAGCCCCAGGTAGAATCGGAGGTTGTTGGCGCAAAGTAAAGCTGAATATACCCATTGCCCGTCCAGGGAGAGCGTTGGGAGGAGTTAAGCCTGGAGGAAGTGGTATCGCCGGCGAGGCGGTCTGATGCAAATATAATCCCGCCCTTAAACTTTACCGGACTAAAATCTGCGCTGCCAGTGTTTACATTGTCGGCTTTCCTGATGGTGTAAGGTCTGGCTTGGTTTTGCCAGGCCAGAGCAGAGTCGCAGGCAGCTATTAATTTTGTGGCTACTTCTCTTTTACCGGTTGCCTTACTGCCATATGTTTGGTAGAGTTCCTTTGCCTTTTCCAGGTTGCCGTTATATTTGGCGGCATTGGCGTAGTGCAACAGGTTTACAGGGTCAGCATCCGGAAAGTTCACAGCCTGCGCATACCAGAATTCTGCCTCAGGGTTGTTGTTCATGAGCCGGTAACTGTCGGCGATGCGCTGTACCACCGGCAGGCTTGGTTCACCTGCACTCAGTATATTTTTATAAGCTGCTACCGCTAAGGTGTACTCGTATTTTTCGAAATGTTTGTTGGCTTGCTTCAGTGCATGCTGAGCCGCAACTGGTTGTGCAGCGGCTACGACTAAGGCAAGCAACATTATTTTCAGGAATGGAATGATCTTCATTTTTTACGGCAAGTATGAACTAGAAGAAGCGTGGAGATTGCGTACGCGTATCCTGCTTTTTAAAGAAGGTATACCCTACCGACACCTCATGACTCGGATACTCCCGCAGGTCGTTGAGCGTAATGTCGTAAGAGTACCCCAGTCGAAGGCTCGGCGTCAGGAACAGCTGCGCTATAAGGGCAAAGGCATTCTTTTTCTGCAGCTTATAATCTGCTGGCATTTTATTGAACAGGGGTACGGCCGTTCGGTAAGAACCTCCGAACCAAACCCGGTCATATACCATTAAAAAAGAATTTAGATCGACTTTGGAAGGTCCTTTAAAATCGTCTTGCAACAGGAAACTCGGTTTAAAACGAAGCGCCGGACTCAGGTCGAAAACATACCCTGATGATAGAAAATACTGACGGGCCGGTGTGCCAATAAGGGTGTTGCTACCTTTAAACGGCACCAGGTTGGCAGCCGAAAAGCCAGCATAAAAGCGCTCTGTATTAAAAAACACGCCTCCTCTTATGTCGGGCAGCAGCTCCGACTCACGGCCTGTCGGAATAGCTACATCCGGAATAATGGTACTGCCAGGCCGGAGTTTGGTGCCATCGAGGGTGTATTGCGCAAAGCCTCCTGCAAAGCCTACTGCAATTCTGGAAGTCTCGCTCAGGTTAAGGCGCACCGAGGCATTGCCATAGGCACTTAACTGTGTCTGGACTCCAATTTCATCGTTTAGTGCGCTAAAGCCAATGCCGAGTCTGCCGTTTCGGGTGAGCCCATCTATGCTGAGGGCCTGGGAGGTAGGAGAGCCTTCCAGCCCGGACCACTGGCTGCGGTGCGTTGCGTTTATGTTCAGCAACTCTTTACTACCCGTATAGGCCGGGTTTATGACCATTTCATTAAATATGTACTGGGTGTACTGTGGTGCCTGCTGGGCATATAGCACCGGAGCCAGCAGCACACCACAAAATGCCAGTACTTGTCGAATTATCCTTATCATTATGTTACTCCTATTATCTCATGATCATCACAAACCCTTTGTACACCTTGTCGCTGCCATCGCACTGTTTTACCCGAGCCATGTAGTAGTAAGTTCCCTCGCTCAGGTTATCGCCGGTCCAGTCGTTTTTGTAGTTGCTGCTTCGGTACACTTCGTTGCCCCAGCGGTTTATAATCGAAACTTCTGTGTTCGGGTAATTTCCTAAATTCTCGATGGCCCAGGTATCGTTGTTGCCGTCGTTGTTAGGAGAGAACACGTTCGGAAACTCCAGGTCGCTGGCTATCAGGCTCAGGTCTGGCGTTAACGAAACCGACTCGCTCAGGCAGGTACCATTGTCTATTACCACTGCTATGGCGCCTACACTATTTCCGGCAGCCGCTACCCGAATGCGGGTCGTACCTTGCCCCGACAAAACAGACCACCCCGATGGCACCGACCAGTTATAAGCGCTGGCTCCTGCTACTGATGCAACTTCGTAAATCAGGCCATCACACATAGAGCTTCTGTCGAGAATGGCGCTCGCACCCGCTATCTGCACTGCTCTTACATTCATGGTGGAGCTCAGGCTGGTGCCGCAGCTGTTGTTGGCTACCACCGAAACCTGGCCCGACCCGATGCCTGCCACAACTGTAACCTGTGTTGTACCCTGGCCATTAGTAATTGCCCAGCCAGTTGGGAAACTCCAGGTATAAGAGGTGGCTCTGCTTGCGCCCACTACCGTGTAAGTAAGAGTACGGCCTACGCACATTTCAATTTCGCCGCTAATCATGCCAGGAGCTGTCGGAACACCAGTTACAGGCCTTACCGCCAGGGTGCTGGCAGCGCTGGTGCCACAAGAGTTGGAGGCGATAACAGAAATGTTTCCCTGACTACTGCCTACCCGCACTCTTATGCTGGTGGTGTTCTGGCCAGCCTGAACAGACCAACCGGCAGGCACAACCCAGGTATATGCCATGGCACCTGCCACGGCAGGTATAGTATACACCACACCCGTACGGCCTGCACATGGTTCAATCTCACCGGCTATGGCTTCAGGCGTTTCAGGCCTTGGTTGTGCGTTTACTGCTAATACATTGGCGGCACTGGTACCGCAGCTGTTACCTGCTGTTACTCTAATTTCACCGGCCGTAGAGCCTGCTGTTACTTCGATGTCGCTGTTCCCTTGTCCGGCCGTAATAAGCCATCCTTCCGGCACTTCCCAGGTATAGGTAGTAGCACCTGGTACCGGATCAACACTTATAAGGGTGTTAGCGGTACCTGCGCAAAGCGGGCCGCTGCTGGTAATAGGTCCCGGTGTGGCCGGCGTACCCGGACGAAGCGAAACTGCCAGCGATCTGTTGTTAACACTGCTAAAGCAGGCATTCTCAGCACTCACCGAAACTGTACCCGGAGTTTCACCGGTTCTTACCGTAATTGCAGCAGTGCCTTCGCCATCTGTTATTACCCAACCTTCTGGCAACCGCCAATCGTAGGTTCTGTTAGAAAGCTGCACCACCGAATATTCCACACCTTCGGTATTAGGGCAAACCACTGTAGGTCCGGTAATTACACTTGGTTGTGCAGGCACGGTAAGCGGTGTAACCGTAATGGACCTGGACTCACTAGGGCAATTGCCTGCTCCTCTTGCTACTACTGTGAGTGTTCGGGTGGTCGTGTTGTTCGGAACATTATAAGTAATGGAGTTTGTAGTAGATGATGCTACAGCCGACCAACCTGATGGCATGGACCAGACATAGGAGGCGGCACCCTCTACAGGCTCTACACTAAATGTTACAGTACCTCCAGCGCAATATGGCCCACTTGCTAATATCTCTCCTGGCTGAGCAGGCACCACTAGTGGTGTAACGGCTCGGGTTCTCACATTGCTGGTACAACCTGTCGCGTTTGTTGCTGTAACAGAGACTGTTCCTTCTGTTGTACCAACTGTTGCTATAATGGTATTGGTAGTGGAGGACCCTTCCCAACCTTCAGGTAATTGCCAGTTATAGGTCATGCCAGCCACGGCAGTTACACTAAAAGTAACCTTGTTGCCGATACAGAGCAGCGCGTTCTGGAGTATGGCAATACTTTCTGGCTGGCCTGGAAGCGATGTTGGCACAACATTTAAGGTACTTGCCGTACTTAAGCAGCCACCTGCCCCCACCGCTCTTACAGAAATAACTCTTGCTGTTGTATTGTTCGGAACCGTAACGGTAATGCTTGTTGATGTAGACCCTGCCACAGCAGTCCAGCCAGTAGGTAAGGTCCAGGCATAAGAGGCTGCTCCTGCTACTGGCTCTATATTGAAGGTTACCTGACGCGTTGCACAGAAAGGCCCGCTTGCAGTTATTTCGCCAGGTGCTACCGGAGTAGCCGGGTTAACATTTAAGGTACTTGCAGCGCTGGTACAACCACCTGTGTTTACGGTTACAACAGATACCGTACCGGCTGTTGCTCCTACTGTTACTGTTATTGTTCTGGCAGTAGAGGTTCCGGTCCAGCCATCAGGCAACGACCACCTGAAGGTGACTCCTGTAATAGCCCGAACACTTAAGGTAATCTGGCTGCCTACGCACAGGTTGCCGCTTGCTGAAATTGCTTCTGGCGTAGCCGGTGCTGCTAACAAAGCAGCAGCCAACGTGCGTGCGGGGCCGTTGCAGCCTTCACCATTTGCAGCGGCCACCGAAATGGTTCCGCCAGCAGTACCAACAGTTGCTGTAATACTGGCTGTACCGTTGCCCGAAACAATGCTCCAGGTAGCCGGCAAAGACCAGTTATAGCTTAAACCAGCTACAGCCAGCACACTTAGCGTTACTTCGCGGCCAGCACAGAAAGCTCCGCCTGGAGTAATTGCACCGGGTTGTGCAGGCGCCGCTACTGGCGTAACCGGTAGCGTAGCTGATGGGCTAGGGCAACCACCTGCATTTGCTACTACCGATATAGTACCTGATGCGGCACCAACTGTTGCCGTTATCGTATTTGTGGTGGAGGCACCGGTCCAGCCGGTTGGCAGCGTCCAGCTATAAGATGTAATGCCAGGTCGGTTTTCTACGGTAAAAGTTACCTGGTTCCCAACACAAAGGGAGCCACTGGTTGTTATGGCACCTGGCATAGCCGGAGCCACAGCCGGATTTACATCCAGAGAGCGGGCTGTGCTGCTACAGCCACCAGCATTTGTTGCACTAACAGAAACAATTCCTGCCGATGAACCTACAGTCACTGAAATGGTATTAGTGGTGGAGCTTCCGCTCCAGCCATCGGGCAAAGACCAGTTGTAGCTCATGCCTGCCACAGAAGGTATACTGAAGGTAACTTGCTGCCCTACGCAAAGAGGCGAATTAAAAGTAATAGCAGCTGGTTGGGCAGGAGCTGCAATCAAGGTTGCTGATAGGGTGCGGGCTGTACTGAGGCAACCAGCTGCATTTGCAGCTGTTACTGAAATGGCACCTCCGGCAGTACCTACTGTTACCAAAATGCTGTTTGTGGAAGAAGAACCTACCCATCCGGCAGGCAAGGTCCAATTGTAGGTCATCCCTGCTTCAGCCGGGACACTTAATGTTATCTCACGGCCTATACAAAACGCACCACTCGCCGCAATAGCGCCTGGCTGAGAGGGTAAGGCAACAGGAGAAACCGGCAATGTTCTGGCTGCGCTGGCACAAGAGCCTATATTCCCTGTACCTGCTGTAACCGAAACTACACCAGCGGTTGTTCCTACTCTGGCAGTTATGCTTGTAGTACCCTGGCCGGCTGTAACTGTCCATCCTGCGGGCACTGACCAATTGTAGTATGATGCCCCTGCAACCGTTGCTACACTAAAGGTCACTACCTGCCCAATACACTGCGCTCCGTTTGCAATAATGGCACCTGGTTGAGTTGGTGCAGCAAAAGGCGTTACGTTAAGGGTTCTGGCACTGCCGGTGCAACCCGAAGCATTTACTGCCCGCACTGATATGGCACCACTAGTGGCACCCACTGTTACGCTAACAGAAGAGGTCCCTTGCGGTGAATCTATTCTCCAGCCGGAAGGTACGGCCCAGGTATAGTTCAGGCCCGCTACGGCTGGCACGCTCAGTGTAACCTGGCTCCCTGCGCAAAAAGCAGCATTAGCAGAAATGGTACCTGGTTGCGCTGGCAGGGCAACCGGTGTAACGGGTAAGGTGCTGGCGGCACTGGCGCAGGCGCCGGCAGCACCAGTGCCTGCTGTTACAGCTACTGTTCCGGTCGCTGCACCTACCCTGGCTGTAATGGTTCTGGTGCCCTGGCCTGCTGTTATAGACCAGCCAGCGGGCAGGCTCCACCTGTAATAGGTGGCACCAGAAACTGCCGCTATGCTAAAGGTAGTTGTCTGCCCCACGCATTGTGTACCCGAAGCTATGATTGCCCCTGGCTGCTCTGGCGTTACAAAAGGTCTTGCGTTTAAGGTTCTGGTGGTGCCGGTGCACCCCGAGGCATTTACCGCCCGCACCGAGATCGCACCATTGGTGGCACCCACTGTTACGCTAATAGAGGAGCCGTCTTGTGGCGAGTCAATAGTCCAGCCTGAAGGAACAGCCCAGGTGTAGCTCATGCCCGCTACACCTGGCACACTCAGTGTTACTTGGCTCCCTACGCAGAGTGCACCACTCACCGTAATTCTGCCTGGCTGTGCTGGCAGGGCAACCGGTGTAACGGGTAAGGTGCTGGCGGCACTGGCACAGGCACCGGTTGCACCTGCACCTGCGGTTACGGAAACTGAACCGGCTCCCGCGCCAACTCTGGCCGTAATGGTAGTAGTACCTTGCCCAGCGGTAATAGACCAACCCGTTGGCAGGCTCCACCTGTAGTAGGTGGCTCCTGTAACTGCCGCTACACTAAAGGTAACTGTCTGCCCCACACACTGCGTTGTAGCTGTAGCCGTGATGGCCCCTGGCTGCGCTGGTGTTACAAAAGGTGTTGCATTTAAGGTTCTGGTACTGCTGGCACAACCTGAGGCACCAGCGGCTCGCACCGAAATGGCTCCGGCAGTACCGCCTACTGTAACGGTAATAGAAGAGGCCCCTTGTGGTGAATCTATTCTCCAGCCGGAAGGTACGGCCCAGGTATAGTTCAGGCCCGCTACGGCTGGCACGCTCAGTGTAACCTGGCTCCCTACGCAGAAGGCACTGCTGGCTGTAATGGCACCTGGCTGTGCTGGCAGGGCTGCCGGCGTAACCGGCAAGGTGCTGGCAGCGCTCGTACAATTCCCTGACCTGCTGCTAACAGCTAGTGTACCCTCTGTTGAACCAACTGTTACTGTAATGCTTCTGCCCGTAGAGGCGCCTACCCAACCTGCAGGTAACGACCATACATAAGATGTTGCTCCAGCAACGGCATCTACAGTGAGAACGACCTGCTGCCCTATGCAAAATGAACTGCTGGCTGCAATAGTCCCCGGCTTAGCTGGAGTAGGAGCAACGACAATGGGAGTACTGGCCGCCGTTAAAGCATTGCAATTATTTATAGCTGTTACACTGATGTTTCCGGCACCAGCCACAAGCCTGATAGAGGAGGCATCCTGAGCAACTAATGTCCAGGTGGCAGGGTAGTTCCACTGGTAAGAAATTCCTGCCTGAGGTGCTGCCACCCTGAACAATACTTCTGAGCCAGCACATAAACCTCCTTCGTTAAGTATAACAGGTGTTGCTGGAGGCACATTATCTGAAATAGTGATGGAATTGCTGAAGTCGCTTTGGCAACCTGCTGTAGTTGTCGGTACTGCTGTTGCTCTTATGGCTCCTGTTCCGACTGTTAGCCTGATAGTAGAAGCAGTTTCAGATAAGAGTACCCAGTTTGAAGGGTAGTTCCACCTGTAAGTAGCACCAGCCTCAGGACTAACCACTCTAAATGTTACCTCTCCGCCAGCACAAAGGCCCCCTTCGCTGCTGATAACCGGAGCAGCTAATTGTCCTTCTCCGGGTACTACTGTAATGGCATTGCTGCCGGCACTCTGAATGCCGCATCCGTTAACTGCACGTGCTGAGATAGCACCTGCTCCAACAACTACCCTGATAGAGGCAGCTCCTTCAGATACAACCGCCCAGGCGGAAGGGTAAGTCCACTGATAGGCTAAACCCGGTTCCGGATTACTAACTCTGAAGGTTACGGTTGAGCCTACACACAAACCTCCCTCATGTGCTATAACTGGTGCGGCTGGTTGCGTGTTATCTGAAACGGTAATGGCATTGCCGGCCTCACCTGGCGTACCACAGCTAGTTAAAGCCGTTGCCGTTATGGCTCCCGTACCTACTCTGAACCGGATAGAGGTACCGTCATCTGAAAGAATGGTCCAGCCGGAAGGGTAATTCCATTGGTAAGAAGCTCCTGCTTCGGGACTAGCGACTCTGAACGTAACTTCTGATCCTATGCAGAGTGTACCTTCGCTCACAATCAAGGCTGGCATGGGCTCTTCCGGACCAGAAACCACAATGGCATTACTTGTACCACCTGCAGCGCCACAGCTATTTAGGGAAGTTGCTGTTATGGCTCCCGACCCTATTCTTAGCCTCACAGAACTTGCATCTTCGGTCAGCAGTGTCCAGGTAGTTGGGTAATTCCATTGGTAAGTTAAGGCAGCATCAGGGTTTGTTATTTTAAACGTTACTTCTGAACCTACACACAAGCCTCCTTCACTGGTTATGGCAGGGGCAGCAGGCAATGTTTCGGTTATAGTAACGGTGTTGCTTGGCCCGCTTTCGCATCCGGAACCGCTCTGAGCGCTGGCTGTAATGTCGCCTACACCTATTATTAACCTGATAGAAGAGGCACTCTGTGACACAAAAGACCAACTGGAGGGGTAAGTCCAGTTATAGTTAACTCCTGCAACGGCATTCTGTACTGTAAAAGTTTTTTCTGTGCCCGGGCATGCGTCTGCGGCATTGCTCATAGATATAACAGGCACCGCCGGCACTTCCGTAACAACCAAAGCCTCACTCTCCTCGCCTGGGCCACAATCGCCACCGGTTGTACGTGCCGTAATCTGACCTGCAGCTACTGTTAGTGTAATTGATGTGCTACTTTCTGAAACGACTACCCAGGTGCTAGGGTAAGTCCAGGAGTAAGACTGCGCTGCATCAGGGTTTGAGATTTGGAAGGTAACCTGATTGCCTACGCACAAGGCTCCCTGGTTGCTGATAACTGGTATGGCCGGAGCTGCCGGCACCTGAAAGCTGTTACTTACTCCGCTTTCGCAGCCTGCACCGTTCTCAGCTCTTACAGCTATCTGTCCTGCAGCTGGCACTAGTTTTATAGAGGCATTATCCTGCGAAACAAATACCCAATCAGAAGGGTAGCTCCAATTATATAGCAGCCCTGCTACCGGACTCTCTACTTTAAACTCTGTTTCGGTGCCCGGGCAAAGTGGGCCTTCATGTGTTATAACAGGTGTAACCGGCAGTTCTAAGACTGTAACTGGCTCACTTGGCTCACCTGAACAGCCAGCTGCGTTACTGCCTCTTGCTGTTATCTGGCCCGCTGCCACTCTAACCTTAACGGTACCGGCAGTTTGCGAAACAAGTGTCCAGGAGGTTGGGTACTCCCACTGGTAGGTTACACCTGCTACCGGGTTTTCGATCCGGAAGGTAGCCTCAGCACCTGGGCAAAGGTCTCCGTCTGTGCCTATAGTGGGGGCCTGGGGGCGTTCTGTAACTGTAACAATATTGCTTGGGGCGCTAACGCAACCAGATGCGTTTACAGCCTGTGCAGTTACCTGGCCAGCTCCTGCCACCAGGGTTATAGAAGCAGCTCCTCTCGATACAAAAGTCCATTCTGCCGGGTAGTTCCACTGATAGATTAAACCTGCCGGAGGGTTAGCGACGCTGAAGGTAATTTCATCGCCTGCACAGGGAGTGGCATTGCTTTGGATGACCGGAGCGGCTGCCGGCACACCTGAAACCGTTATCGGTTCGCCTGGTTCGCTGGTGCAGTTCATAGCATTTGCTGCCGTAACGGTGGCACGTATCTCACCGGCACTGTTGGCCACTACCCTGATAAACGAATCGCCTGTTTCAAGCACCTGCCAGCCTGCCGGGTATACCCAGCGGTATATCATGCCGGCCACTGGCTGCACCACCCTGAACGTAATATCGCCCCCAATGCACAAATTGCCTTCGCTAGCTATAACAGCGGCCGCAGGTACCGTAGAAACCATTATCTCGTCGCTTACACTTGTCCTGCTGCAGGCATTAGTTGCTGTAACACTTACGGCACCTGCACTTGACGTTATAAAGGTTATGGAGCTGGCGTTCTGGTTCACCACCGTCCAATCGGCCGGACGATTCCAGCGATAACTGATGCCAGCCTCCGGGTTAGTAAGCCTGAACGTGATCTGGCTACCGGTACAAAGGCTGCCTTCGCTGGTAATAACCGGTTTTACAGGAATTGCCGACGGGCTAACCGAAATATAGCTTCTGGGAGTAGCTCCAGGTCCGTTTCCACAGGCATTGCTCCCAAATACACTTATATCTCCGGTGCCGGTTCCTACGGTTACTTCTATAGATGTTTGCGCTGCGTTAAGAGCTTGCCAGGTCCAACCTTGCGGAACCTGCCAGTTATAGGTGATCGCCCCCTGAATGGTGGGTATGCTGAACCTTACTTTACTTCCTTCGCAAAGGTAATTACCAGCTACATTAGAAGAGATAGCGCCAGCAGCAGGAGGAGTAACGCAAATGGTCTGCGTGGCAGTGTTATTAGCAGGGTTATTGTCTGTTCCATTTCCTGCTGCTGAAATGCTCACCACAGAGGCCCCCGGTATATCTAACCGGATGTTAACAGTGAATGTAATTAGTTGCTCGCTGTTTAGCGTACCGATGTTCCAGCTATAACTGTAGCCAGGATCGTTGTTTATGCCAGGTATCGTTAGTTCGGCTGTAACATTTGTCTCCTGATCAGGGCCACGGTTTTCGACCAGGTAGGTGTAGGTAAGTATGGTGCCATAGGGTATGGGCTGCCCCGGCGTAACAGGCACTCCGTTTTGTGTAATCTGCAACCTAACACCAAGATCGGCGGCAAGCGTGTTTTGTGTGCCGGCAGCTTGAGCAGTTCGGAAGGAAATCGCTTCTACACTACCAGCCGTACTAAGGTTTGCCTTGTTTCTGGGGGTAATTATATTGGCTGGCAATTTGGCATCACCAGCGGTACTTACATCGCCCTCCACAATCCAGAAAACATTGCCGGCCAGTGTGCCAGCTGCTGTTTTAACACTTCCGTTTCCTGTTACCAGTAGGTTACCTGCTACCTGTATGAGGGTAGTTGCAGCGGTTCCGCGTGTTATAGTAAGCGGACCGTCTAAGGTAGCGTTACCATCTATTTTGTAGGTGCCGGCTACCAATGTGGCGTTACCAAGCCGAGGGTTTGTTAAAACCTCCTGCCCCGGAATTCTTACAGTAGTATCTGCGATCTGCTGCGAAAGCTTTTTAGAAGAAACAGAAGCCTGTGAAGCCTCAACCATGTCTATATTCTGTTCCTCTAATACACTTGCTGCCAAAAATACATCTGCGTAAGCACCTATAAACTCTGGCACCACATAGGCGTTGCCAGCTAAGGAAGCTAAACAGAGACCTACTATATAGAAGAAGGCCTGCTTTTTAAAAATTTTCATGAAAAATTGTAAATTTTTATAATATATTAGTCTTTATGGTTGAGTTTAATTTGTCTTCGATTTAAGCTCTGCTGTGCCAGATGCTTCTATGGCAAATTAGATAATTGAATTGAATCGCAATATTATGTGAAAATGATGCAATATGAAAAAAATAATTTTTTATGGTGATTTCCTATCTTCCTGAAAAGTATATTTTTTTTATATATGCCTATACAACAATGATCAGATTATTAGTTCATTTGTGCTTTAAAATAAGTTAACAAGTTGTACCAGTTAAAATTATAGCGATCGAAAGAAGAAGAAACATATGTAAGTAGCTGCTTCACGAACGTAGAATTTTTCTTATAATCTGATTTATCAAAAAAATACTGCACCGAGTGGTTTACCGGATATGGGTGCAATTTTACCTAACTGTTTTGCACCAATAAAGGTAAGAAATTAGCTCAGGCTTTTAGCATGAATCAAATTGCATTTATAGGATAATATTTGACGAAAATAGAGAACATAAAAACTTGATTTGTCTTGCGTTCAAGGCCCCCTAGTGGTTAATTTAATGTATGGAACCCTTGACTTAAAATGGCTACTTTTACTTTGGAAGGCTATTTTTATTTGAATAATTGGCACATCGTATTTTCATGCGCAATTAGCAGTGGCGGAGGTTCTACCCATACTGAATTATGCGAATGAAAATGGCCTTCAGAAGGCATTTCAACTGCATCTTTGCCAAGGCTTAACTACTTAAAGAGTTTCCTCTTCTCTGTTACAGACGATGTCATACACTTATCGGAACCAGTCAATAGTATCGCGTTAAGAAAAACGACACACGTACCACGTATTACGACAAACGATTTTATATAATTGTATAATTGGTGACACAGACTCCGGTAAGTTGTGTCGATGTTTATACAGGCTGACAAGAGTTTCTTTGTAAACTTTTATCGTAGTCTTCAACAGAAGAAATCAATAAAAAAACCTCTGCCTCAGGAAGTGCTGAAACAGAGGTTCTGAAAAAGGATAGTTTCTATATGCTGACGACGGCAACAGTGGCTACCACACCCACTGCGGACATATAATGCGGCGGTCGTTGAACAACTTAAAGCCGACTACAATCTCGTGGGTTCCGGCACTTACGCGGTTAATATTGGAGGTGGTGGCATCGTAGGAGTAAGACACATCGAGCAACGGACTTACGTAAACGCCAACCAAGGCAACAATGGCATCTTTGTGGCGATACGAGCCTCCTACCCAGAAACGCTGGTCGTACATTACCCGCAGGTTGGCATCAATGGCAGATGGACTTGGGCCAGCCAGTTTTACCATAACCGAGGGGATGAGATCTATTTTGCTGGTGGCACTATAACGGTAACTGCCTGTGGCAAAGTAGTGCCGCTGCAAACCAAGTGTAGCCTGTTCTTCATCGGCCAATCTAAAACCTGCTGCATTTTCTAACAACTGGGCTCCGGCGAAACCAACAGAAAAGTTTTGGGCATACACCCACATACCCAGGTTCAGGTCGAGCATGTTGCGGTTTATGTTGCCGCCTCCTATTAAGGGGTCGTTCGGGTTGGTAAACTCCAGCTCGCTGGCGTTAAGCGAGTTGCGAATGAGCCCTGCCGATGCTCCTGCCGATACATTTATTTTGTTTGTAATAGGCAGGTGGTAAGCGTAGGAGCCCGTAAGGCCGGTGCGGCGCAAAGGCCCGGTTTGGTCGGTGTGCATGAGCACGCCAACACCGTGGTGCGCCAATGCCTTGTGATACTTGTTACTGGCCGCCCCTTTGTTCAGCGGCATGTGCCCCGATACATAGTAGGTTACGGGTGCACCGTCTAAACCCATCCATTGCCTTCTGTTACTAACCCGTATATCGGCATAGTCTTCTATGCCTGTTAAAGCAGGGTTCAGAATATAGTTGTTAACCATGTACTGGCTGTACTGGGGGCGTTGTTGTGCTACAGCCTGCACTGCAAGCGCTGCCCAAACG
Source organism: Pontibacter qinzhouensis (assembly GCF_008017455.1). Lineage (GTDB taxonomy): Bacteria > Bacteroidota > Bacteroidia > Cytophagales > Hymenobacteraceae > Pontibacter > Pontibacter qinzhouensis. The sequence continues at coordinate 75,242 of NZ_VRTY01000006.1, forward strand.
ATTAAAAGCAGGAGTGGCTTCCTCATCTTCATTATCTGATAATTGTCACGTTGCCAGAGATTGGCCTCTCTGAGCTGTTGAGGTAAATAATATAGTAGTAGGTGGCCACTGGCAGTTCGGAGCCTTTGTAGGTGCCGTCCCAAGGTATGCCATAACCGGTTGAGCTGAAGATCAGGTTACCCCAACGGTTAAATACTTCCACGCGGGCATCGGGGTAATTACTTATGTTTTCGATTTCCCAGACTTCGTTTACACCATCGCGGTTAGGCGAGAAGGCATTAGGTGCTTTAATAGCCGGAATAACAGTTACAGTTACCGTATCGGTATCGACACAACCCAGCTCTGTGGTAATTGTCAGAACATAAGTAGTGGTTTCCTGCGGGCGGGCAATCGGGTTACGGATAGCCGGGTTGTTAAGCCCTTCGGCCGGCTCCCAGAGGTAAGTACCATTGGTGCCTGCTCCTGAACCTCGCAACTCAGCAATACGGCCCTGTATAACAGTTATATCGTCTCCGGCATTAGCCTCTGCGTTGGTTACTGTTACATTTACAGGTATGCGCTGGCTGGGGCAGCCTGCACTGTTTACGGCTTCTACATAAATGACTGAGCTACCTTCTCCACGCACTTCAAAGGAGGTGCCTTCGCCGCGTGGGGTGCCTCCGGTGGCTACATCGTACCAGCGGTAAATGAGGCCTGGCTCTGGCAGCACCTGCACCACGGCTACACTATCTAAACAAACCTGTACATCTCTGCCACCTTGCACAGCAGGCGTTCTGGGCGATTCCTGTACATTTATTTCAACTACGTTAGAAGGAAGTTCGCAATCGCCGGATGTTACCACTCTTCTGAACCAGGACCTGCGCGAGAGGTTGGTTACCTGATAATCTTGTTCTATATTGGTGCCCGGAGCTGCACTAAAACCGGTAGAGTCGCTGGAGGTGCTTACCTGCCAGAGGTAAGTGTAGCCGGAGTCGCTGTTGCCCAGTATAAAAAAGCTACCCTGGCCGGAGCACACGTTGCCGCTGTTGTCTGGCTCAATTACGTTCTGGATCGGTGGCGTAACGGTTATGTTCAGCTCGGCGTACTCGTCGCTGAGGCAGCCGATCTGGTTTATGGAGCGCACATAATAGGTGGTGCTGTTGGCAGGAGCTGGTATGGTTAAAACCAGTCCCGGAGGTGCCACGGGCGTTGTTGTATTGTTAGGCGAATCGAACACCACATAGCCTGGGCCACCGCCTGTTGGCCTTACGGTTATAACACCGCCTTCGCAGGAGCTTACGTTGGGGTTGGCAATTACAGGCCGGCCTGGAATGGCAAAGATAGTTACCCTTTGCGGTTGAGGCGCCTGCGGCTGATCGCTGTTGCCGCACTCGTTCGTGACCCGTGCGCTTACGGTGTAGGTGCCTGGATTAGGAAAGTTAATAGATGGAGCCTCCTCGGTAGAAACCAGGTTGCCGTTCACAAACCATTCGTAAGAAACGGTGTTCCCGAAATTTGGATCTATCTGGACCCCGCTCGACTGATTGTACACAATAGTTGTATCGCCACAGGCCTGAATTTCGGCTGGCAGCTGCACCGATGGCCAGCCAACAATAAAGCTCTGCTCAGTGGTGTCGCGGCCGCAGCCATTCGACACGATAAGCTGAATCTGGAACTGCCCAGGTATTTCGAACCGCACCCCCAGCGTATCCTGATCGAGGCCGCCATATACAATTTCCCAGCCGCCTATATTGCCCTGATCCAGTACCTCCCACTCGTAGGTTAAGCCTGCTCCGCTGGAACTATCGCCCACCGATACAATAACAGGCGTACAGCTTTGTGGTGTACCTTCGGGCTGCTTATCGAGGGTGAAATGGGCTTTCGGGTTTTGGGTATAGTTGAACACCTGCTCAAAGGTGGCAGGGCATCTGTTCGGGTCTGAGCTGGTGCTGGTAATTCTAATGGTATAGCTCCCGAACTCGCTGTAGGTGGGGCTCTCTAACGGAAAATCGGCCGGGGATTTGCGTTCTACAGCGCCTCCATTTCCCCAATCTACCAAATAGCCATCTACTACAGCCAGGTACTCCGGCGCGGTGGTGTTTACAATTGTAAAGGTAGTATCTGTAGCGGTTACGCTATCGGGCACGCATATCTGGAAATTTTGATCAGTATCTTCATCAGCAAACGATATTTCCGGTGTCTGCCGCACATACACAGTGCGCTCAAAAGGGTCAGAATCAACGTTATTGGCGGTGGCTCTAACCGAAACTGTAAAAGGCTTCGCATCAAGGTCTACACCAGGCTGGTTATACGCGTGTTTAATAGTAGTGCCAAACCGGATAGGGGAGTCATCGCCAAAGTTCCAGGAGTAGACGGTACCTGCTTCCGGGGCAGTAATGGCAAACTCTATGGTATCTCCAGAGCAGACACCTTGTGCCGGATCCGTTGCTCTGGGAGGGCTTATGACCTGAAAATTGGGCGGATCAACAACAAGGGTTTCTGCTACCAACTGCACCACAGCTGTAAGCATCAGCAACAAAAGTAAATAAACAGGCTTAGGTAATAGTAAGCGCATCAGGCCAGAATTAAAGATTGAATTATAAGCTGCAACGATTCCATAACGCTGAATTGAAGAAATTATGATGGTCCTGAAACAAAGAATCTAATGCTCTTACCTGGCTGCTAACCCTCTTGATTTCAGTTTATTACAATTCCGTATTTCAGGCATAAAATAATTGCACGTACTTTCTGTTAAGCAATACTAATTTAATGAAACTTTAAGTATGCACGCTTACGTGCGCACAGGCCTCACTACCAGAGGCAAAAATTATGAAATTTTGGCCGTATTAGCAACATCTTTAAAAGCAGAGGCCTTTTTACTGCAATTTTTTACAAGTTCCTGCCTATAAATCAGGCTCCTGCCACACATAACTACCAGCCAATACATGGGTTAATTTCTTGAGTCCGAAGTTCAGCGTCCGGAGTATAAAATAAGAATAGTGCACAACGGCAGCACCCCCGGCTGCTTTTCACCAGAGGTTGCCACGACTGGCGCAGCAATGGCACTACATTATCTGGCTGCAGGCGCTCAGCTTCGTTGCCGGGCAAAGGTGCCACGTTATAGCTTGCCTGCGCCACAAATTATTCTAATGATTTTGCCCTTCCAACAGAAAAACAGGCAAAAATGGCCAAGGGTTCTCCAAGGGCTCTGGGCTAGTGGTGCTTATTTTATAAGCTGGCACCCGTTCAATTATTAGAATGAAAATAGCCTTCAGAAGGGTTTGAAGCACATTTCCTGTCAAGGGTTCGATAAACCAGAGCTGTTTTTTGCTGTTCTGGCAGGGCTGCTACTCAACGGTAAACAAAAGAGCCCCTGCTGCAGTATGTAAACCCACAGCAAAAACCACAGATGATACCTTTAAGCTTTTTACTACATCTTTTCCTGCACGTAGCCGTACCGCTGGCTGTTGCCTGGCTTTTTTACCGCGAACAATGGCAACGGGCCACCCTGCTGATGCTGGCTGGCCTGCTCATCGACCTCGACCACCTGGCCGCTACTCCCATTGTAGATCCGGACCGTTGCAGCGTGGGGTATCATTTTCTGCATAGCTACTGGTTAAGTGCCGTGTATGTAGTGCTTGCCATTATTCCTAAAACCAGGCTTATCGGGTTAGGGCTCGTTATTCATATTGTACTCGACACACTGGAGTGCCTGAAGCAGGGTAACCTGAACTGGTAGCCAGTTCTCGAAAAGCCGTCATGCCATTTGGCTGAAAATCGCCGTTCCCCATCGTTGAGAGCACATAACCCGCAAAGTAATATCTTTCCCAGGAACGTGTAACTTCATCTGACTTACTAATAAGTACAGAGTCGGGTGCAGACTCGAGTAGCAGAAAGAACCCAATCCTAAACCTCAGCACCCACATCACGAATATAATCATCAGGATTAAGTAGCCAGCATGTGGCAGCAGGCTCGATTTTCTGTTACCTCCTGCCAGTTTTAAAAATACCTTCCAGATGATATTCGAAACAGCATTGATGATAAACCCACCTCCCTGCAGTGAGAACGTTGTTTTTTGATAATACCCTGCAAAATGATGCCTAGCAATAAGACATCACCAATCTACGCTATCCTATGTTTTACTTCGTAAGAGGGTATATCTCTCCCCAAAAAAAGCTCGTGCAAGCATCCCTTTTTTCAGCATCAATAACTCCCTTAGCTCCAAAAAGTTTTTGAAACAGAAAGCGAATGCCGTTGGGGCGCAGGTTAACAGCAGAAGGAGTATTTCCGGAGTTACCCGTTTACGCATGCATGCGTAAACGGGTAACTCCGGACACAGCAGCGTACTCTCAGTAAACAGCTTAACCTAACAGGAGGAGGCTTTAGGCTGCCTGCCCTCCTGTAAAAGAAGATTAACCTGGGCAGCCTATTTTGGGGCATAAAAAAAGGCCTTCTAGAGGCCTTACAAGTGATTTGTGCCGAAGCAGCTACTAAATGATGGTAGAGAGCAAGGTAGCCACCAAACCTTTAACGGCTATAAGCAAAGGTGCTGCAGGAGCGGCTGTGGCCTTGTCATCGTCGTTGTCGGCATCTGAAGCCATCATGTCTTTAAAATAAGTAATAGGGCTTTCTAATGCTTCTGCATCTAGTACCGACCTTTGTTGCGACTTAGCAGCAGGTTTGCTGCAGGTGGCCAGTCTCTCGTGGCAGGCTTCGAGGTTACAGGTTACGGTGGCAGGGGTATTTAACCGGGCAGATGCCAGAGGAGATGCCAATGCCGAAACTAACAGCAACAGCAACACTGGCATAACATATCGATTAAGTTTCTCTGCGTAGTTCATGCTCAAATTTACATTCAAATTTTGAATAAAACAAACCTAATTAGGACATTTCTAGGAAATATATAATTTCCTAAATCTGCAACTATTTGGCTGTGCGGTACATCTTTAACAGTTAAAGCGGGCACAGTTGTACTACCTGGGGCTGGCAGCACGCACTACTTTAACTTTAACCGGCACCACACCTGCCTGCACCGAGTTTAGCCGATTTGCAGCACTCCCCGACAAATCTATTATCCGGCCTTTTACAAATGGACCGCGGTCTGTTATGGTCACTTTCACAGTTTTGTTCGATTTGAGGTTTGTAACCTTTACTCTGGTGCCAAACGGCAACGTACGGTGCGCGGCTGTAAGTTTGTTGTGCCGGTAAGGCTGTCCGTTTGCCATTTTACGCCCCTGAAGCTTTTTGCTGTAGTACGATGCCTGCCCCTCTTCGGTGTAGCCGCGCTGCCCAAACTGAGCTGTGCTGGTAGCGCAAGAAGCCATTCCGGTGAGGAGCAGTCCGCTTATAAACCAGGTGGCGCTTTTTTGTACTGCGCGTGCAGCTAAACCTGCAAATGTTTTCTTCATGTTAGCGTAACGTAGGTAAGGGCTCTCATTTTATAATCAAGTTTCCAATTATTCAAATGAAAAGAGCCTTCCAACGCATATTAGATAAAATTTAGCCAAGGGTGCGCCAGGCAGTTTTGTTCTCTTGTACCCTTGTCAACAGCATACTACCTGCCTCTACTATTCATAGAAACCTACTATTGCGACCGCTCACTGTAATACCTCCTTCAGGTGCAGGAACTGCACAGGCAGCCGCCACACAACCACAGATCAGGTGCCTGCACAGTTCTCCATATTATTGTTGCAGCCCAACCGGTTAATTCCTGATTTCGTAATTATAAACTTCCATTGCCTGCTGTAGCTTGTCTTTCTGGAAGAGTTGTATAATAAAAGGAGTTACAATAAGAGCGGCACCACCATACACAGCCGGCGATATACTGGGCACTCCACCGTTCTGGGAGCTATTAGCAGACGAGATAGCACCATAGGCCAATACACCTGCACCTGCTATAGACATACCCGTATGAATAATTTTATTTCTGCGGTACTGCTTTAACAATGCCATGCTGGAAGCATTGTCGGAAAGGGCTTGCTGCAGGTTGTTGTAATTGTACTCATACAACGGACCATAGTCTTTAGAGAAATAATACAGGCGCCGCCGGCTGTGGCCTGGCATACCCATTCCGTAGCCATAAGCCCCATAGTTGTAGTAATTTCGGGTGGAATAAAATTTAGATAACCGTGGCCCTTCGCTGATACGTTTGGCAAAGGCATCGGTATTGCTGCCCGGAGCTATTCGGGTAAAGTAGCCCTGGTTGTTCTGGTAAGTATCCACTATCTCGATGTTGTACTGCAGGCTGTCGTCCAGCAAAAAGTAGTCTGATTTAAAGATCGGGGATTTGATTTGCACCTTGTTGGCATACACTACCTCTCCGTTTCGGAGCTGCACAAAATACTGCCGGGGCTGGCCTAAGGTGCTCTGTGCCTCTACTTTAAGGCTTATAACCAGCAGCAAAAAGCCAAGACAGAGTATATTTTTAAGATAATTCATGAAACTATAATAAGTAAAATGATACAAATAACGCTACTACTACCTGCTCCTATTACTTGTAGCAGGACATAAACTGTACAAAACTCATACCAATACAGCACCTCCAGTAACAGTTGCTCTTACTTTACAAATCTGCCGCTATTGTTTTGTAGAAGTGGTAACTCTTTATGTGGTACCCTTCACGAAAGTAGAATTTATGCGCAGCACTGTTAGGCACGTAAGCATCCAGCATAATGGTGTCGCATTGGTGCGCGCGCGCCTCCTGCTCCATCCAGTCAGAGAGAGCTTTACCCAAACCACCTGAGCGGTGTGTAGCGTCTATCACAAAGTTATCTACTTCCAGGTATTTTCCGCTGTATAGTTTTGTATTGATCCAGAAACCTGATAAGCCCACACATGCATCTGCTACAAACACACCAACCATGCGGTAGCCATTTGGCAGCATTTGCGCCAGAAGCTGCGCATAACGGCTCTTGCTCATTGCCGGATTTAGTTGTGCTATCAGGTGGAACTGCTCCAGCATGGCTCCAATACCTTGTATTTCCTGAATCTGGTAAGGAGCTTTTGGTTTGCTTGCTACGTTATCTGGCTTCATACATTAGGGCAAATAAATGGTACAGGCCCTGACAGGCAGCTCAAAATTAAGATTTCTATTTATACCAGCCCTATTCTACTGGAGCTAATACCAGCACTTTTAGTCACAAATATGTGCAACAATTTAAAAAGCATCACTTTAGGCACCTGCTTCCGGTCTGCCTCATCCTATTCCAAACAGAGGAGCTCAGGATGATGTATGGGCTTCATGACTCAGCACACCTACCTTTTTGAGATATAAACTTTACGTTAATTTATCAGGCGTTAGAAATAAAGATTTCTTCTTACTTACAGCTTTAAGGTAACCAGGAAATATAAGCAAATCATGAAGCGGCACAGAAAGCGGCTTAGCAGCCTATTTTATGTTGCAGCAACCGTTGCTACAGCTACCTTCATTCACATACTTATCGTGCTGAAATAAGCGAGAAGAAGGTACTTCAGCAAGCACCCTTATTTTATACAGTACAGGATCTATAGTATTGATTATCAAATTGAATTAAATAAAATAGCGTTTAAACATTTGATTCCGTAGAACAAGAAAGGCCGCTTGAGGAGAAGGAGAAGCCACATAGCAAAAGTACTATATCAGCAGCATCAGCATACTTTTATAAACTTCTGAATATCAGTAATGTAATTTTTAAAAGAATATATTTGCAACTTACTAATATAGTGAAACAATGCAACCCTCAAACAGCGTTTAAACAGTATTAAGTAGTTGAATTATGAAATTAAGAAAAAATATTGGTTTAGATTATTTTAAGTTTGGCAAGGGCGAGCCTCGTAAAATCTATAGCATAGGTTACGAAGATCTTACGACGCTAATCTACTACCAAGATAAAGATAATAAATACTACCTGGTAATTGCCAAGGAAGATGACAAGCCGTTGGTGCTCGAAAAGAAAATAACAAGAGCCCAGGCATTTAGATTAATGAATACCCGCCCCTAGTAGCGGGTATTTTTTTTACCTCTTTCCCCGTAGTTCCTCCTGCTCCAGTCTTTACGTTCCACGCCTTCTCCTGCCTTAACCGAAACAACCTGTAGCCAAGCCTGGGCACGCACCGTAGTAGTACTGTATGAAAAAGCGAAACAACTACTACACCATAGCTTTTGCCGGGGCAGCTATTACTCTTGCCGCTCAACTTATAGCAGCCTTTACCATCGATCCTTATCTGGCCGCTGTATTTACACCCTTCTACTCTGTCTGGCTTATTCTGCTGGTAGTTGGCTGGCGCAAAGACCACCCCCAACGCTAGCTTCTCAGAAAAGCCCCCCTTGACCAAAATATGCTCATTTTACTTTTGGAGGCTGTTTTCATTAGCACAATTTGATGGGCCGCGGTTTAGGTAAAGGTTGGAGGTCGCACACGTACTCAGTTATGCACACGTCGCTTTAGAGCAGCCAAAGCCTTTCTTGTTTACATCAATTTTCCGGCAAAATGGCACTTTTATAGGTACAATATTGCTATTATAATAATCAAATTGCTGATACTTATGTCTGATGAAAAAATAATGGCCGACACCAGCTATGTAGAACACATGTTTCTGCAGGTAGAAAGCAGTGATGCCGTTTGCGTATTGAACATAGCCGGGCACCCTTACCGGCTCCGTGAGTTGATTTTTATGATGATCGAAAACGGTTGCCGTGTTATGAAGACCACAGCCGATAGCTACAACACGTTTTCGTTCGACAAAGAGAGGGTGGAAGTATATGATTACCTCACTACCATTATAAAAGCGAAGTTTTTGTAGGGCAACTCAGTGCAATTTTAAGAAAGGCGGGAAACGAAGGTAGTATATAACAGAACAGGGTGCCTGATGGAGGCACCCTGTTCTGTTATAGCTGTTGAATTTCAATTTCTTTAGGATACGTTGCCGCATCGTGGTAAGGCAGCTTTATTTGTAGCTGACCATGTTTATGAATTGCCTCGATACGGGTAAGATCTACCTGAGGAGGCAACATATATGTTCTGTTAAAGAGCGGAATAGCCACTTCTGCATCGCCACTGCTGTGCAGCATCGACAAAATAGTGAGCTGGTTATTGTGTAGCACAATCTTAAACGACTTAGAGTCTACACCAGCAGCCCATACCTGAATAGCGGCTCCCTTTCTATGCTTTTTAATATTAACATAGGTTTCACTAACACCACCTCCTATTGTATTAAACAGGTTAATGTGGTGTGCGATGTTGCGTAAAAATTCTTTATCTTTTATCATTTTCATGTCTTCACCTCTTATCTTGTTCAAACATAACAGTGCAAATTAAGTGCCATTTATAAAGAATTATTTTCAGGATAATTTACCTTATTTTACCTCACAGTCATTTTGACTCCTTTTTAATCTCACAATTTAAATCTTAAGCCAATGTGGCAGTATTTCATTCTGCAACTCTATTCTGTTGGTTAACACCATGTTAGCTTACAGAGACAGAAGAGACTGCTGTCTGCTTGCGGTTAAAAATGCACGTATTGCCTGTTTCTGTGAACATGACCTATACCTGTTCGTATAGAAACACAAGGGTCAGGTTATAGTTTTGTTTTTCCGGCAGCTCTTTCAGTAGCAGCTTATATGCTGCTCAATACCTTGTTCATCTTTTAGCGCGGGTTAACATATTATTCTGCACCACATCCTGAAGCTTAAGGTTAAGCAGTTAATGAACCAGATTTTTGCCTATGTCAACTGTATACTTTCAAAACCATGTGGTCACCATTACCTTCGACGAAGAATATAAACTAGGAGAAGCGATTTGGAACGGCTTTCTAAATACTAAAGATTTTAGAGAAGCTACTACTACATGCCTGCAACTGGTTGAGGAGCATCAGCTGTTGAGGTGGCTCGGCGACAACCGTAAAATGAAAGCCATCCGCCCCACTGATCAGGAGTGGTTTGTGGAGCAGATTCTGCCGCAACTGCTTGCTTCTTCGCTACGGCGTAACGCCACTTTAACCTCCGAAGATTTTTTTAATCGCACGGCAGTAGAACAAATTCACCAGAAAGCAACCGGAAAAGGCGAAATGGTCATCAAATCGTTTAGCAGCAAAGCATTGGCGCTGGCCTGGCTCAAAGAACCAATTTCCGAACCGACTTACTAAGAAAACAGACTTTTTAGTGCTGCGCCAGTAGTAGTTCTGTAGCTGCAGGCAACTCGGCTCTACCCGCTTATTTTGTCATTCGTTATAAAGTAGTTCCCATACGATTGGTTTAAACCTATTAGCACATTTTAAGGAAACATTAACAAATACAAGGACATTTATCAGCTTTTACACAAACATCCTCCCAAGATTTAATCAAGTTAAAACTATATATACTGCACCTATTAAAAATTAAGTATTTGCCACCTGCACTTTACCTTATAAATTAATTTTGAGCTTTTACATAATCCAAAAGCTACTTTGTCTAAGTATTTTTGCGGGTTTTCATGTTAACATATTTGGCAAAGATGCAATTGTTATAAGCACGCTATTAATTTATTTTTATATTTGTACTTTTTAGAGTGCTTATGATGAAAGTATATTTCCAGAACAGTTTTGTGAGCCTCGAATATGACAACAATGCTCAGTTGGGCAAAGCTGTTTGGCGAGGACACTTAAGAGGAGCTGAATTAAGAGAAGCCTATTTGCTATCGTTAGACCTGATAGAACGTTTTTACCTGACCAGTTGGTTAGGCGATGATCGCCTGATGCAATCTATTGCACCAGAGGATCTGCAGTGGAGCCTGGATGTGTTTATACCAAGGCTGGTGAATAGTTCGCTTTTACGGCTGGCCCGCCTCCCTTCTTTTTCTGAGACAAACCGCGATGGCATTCGCGAAATGATTATCAGGGGCCATACGTATGATATTAATCTGCGTGTTCGTGATTTTATAGAGGAGCAGGAGGCCCTGAACTGGTTGTTAGAAAAACCCGAAGCACCTTACCACCTATAGCACCTCCCCCTTTACAAGCCCCGACCCTTGAAAGGTTTTTAGAGAAATGCCTTTGGAAGGGGTATTTCATTCGATTAATTTAACACTGCAAGGTTTATCAGCCAGATTTCATAAACTGTGTTTTCTTAAGTTTAAGAAGAAAACTGAAGCCAATTTCTCTCTCAAAGCTTGAAGAGCGCATGTGGTATTGCAAACCTGCTGAATTTTAAGTAACTAGGAGCACAATGCCTTTGCAGCTAACCTACCATCCGCAGCATGAAAATATTTACAAATGCAAGTCTATTGGCGCTGGCTGTCTTGGCGCTCCTTTTATTTTCAGGATGCAACCAAACGCAACAGGAACCTATGCGACACATTGTAGTTTTTAAGTACAAACCCTCTGCTACTCCGGAGCAAATAGAACAGGTAACCAAAGCCTTTGGCGAACTAAAAGATAAAATTCCGGGCATTGTTGTCTTTGAACACGGTGTTAACGACAGCCCCGAAAACAAGAACCTGGGCTTTACGCACGTATACCAGATGACGTTTGAAGATGCAGCCGCCCGCGACACGTATCTGCCTCACCCGGAGCACCAGAAGTTTGGGGAGCTGCTGGGGCAACTCAATATCCTGGAAGATGCCTTTGTAGTTGATTATGCGCCAGTAGGGGAGTAGGAGAGGCTTTTAACGTTTGGCCCAGACACTCGCAGGAGCTGCGCACGCTGCGAGGTCTTCTGGTTGTGGCGACGTTTGCACCGTATAAGGTTTATGCAAAAGTCAGTTTCGTTAGAGCCAAACAAGTATTACCACATTTACACCCGGGGCAATAACAAAGAAACGTTATTCAGGCACCCGGATAACTATCATTTCTTTCTGCAGCTGTACAAGAAATATGCGGCCTCATTTGTCGATACGTTTGCTTATTGTTTGCTGCCTAACCATGTGCATTTTCTGGTGCAGGTGAAGCAGGAAGAAGCCTTGAAGCTACAAGCGGTACCGGAGAATTCAGCTAAACTGATAAGTGTACAGCGACAATTGGCTCATTTGCTTAATGCTTATGCCAACACCATCAATAACCGCTACGACCGGGCTGGCCGCTTATTTCAGCACAGGTTTGGCAGAAAAGAAGTGACTTCCGAAGCCTATTTTACCCGGCTTATCTACTACATTCACTTCAACCCACAGCACCATGGCCTGATCAGTGATTTCAAAGCGTGGCCTTACTCGTCTTACCACAGCATCCTCTCCAAAAGCAAAACTGCCTTGCAGCGGGAAGAGGTGCTAACGTGGTTCGGTGGTCGTGAAGCCTATCAGCAGCAGCACAAGGAGCATGCCAACGACTTCAAAACCATTTCCCCTTTCCTGGAACAAGACGAGCTATAACACGAAGACCTCGCAGCGTGCGCAGCTCCTGCGAGCGTCTGGGGGATTTTCCCTGCACTCAAGTCATTAAGTCTACCCGAATTGAATAATCTCCTATTTTTCATTATTCCTACAAATGAAAAGGGAGGCTAATTAGCCTCCCTTTTCATTTTTCTTATTTTATGCTTAACTACCGCAAGCCTCGCAAGAATCCGGATCATCCAGAGAGCAGGCCATATCGCTTCGATTCTGGTTTTGGTCCTGGTATACTGGCGATAGTGTTTCGGCAGCCTGTTTCTCTACTGTAAACTTGATGGCGTCTACGGCGGCTTTGGTGCGCAGATAGTACATACCGGTTTTCAATCCTTTTTTCCAGGCGTGGAAGTGCATGGAGGTCAGCTTACCGAAGTTTACGTTCATGACGTGCAGGTTCAGCGACTGGCTCTGGCAGATGTAGGCACCACGGTCGGCACTCATATCAATTACTGTACGCTGGCTGATCTCCCAAACCGTTTTGTACAGGTCTTTGATGTTCTGCGGAATATTCGGAATATCTTGTACCGAGCCGTTGGCTGCAATGATGGCATTCTTCATCTTGTCGTTCCAGATACCCAGCCCGATCAGGTCTTTGAGCAGATGCTTGTTTACGACCATAAACTCGCCACTTAGCACACGACGCACATAGATGTTAGAAGTATAAGGCTCAAATGACTCGTTGTTACCCAGAATCTGTGCGGTAGAAGCAGTTGGCATAGGTGCCAGCAGCAGCGAGTTACGAACACCGTGCTCCATAACTTCCTGGCGTAGCTCTTCCCAATCCCAACGGCCAGACTCAGGTGTTACGCCCCACATATCGAACTGGAATCTGCCTTCTGATAGCGGAGAACCTTTAAAGGACTCGTAAGCACCATTCTTCTTCGCCAGGTCTTTAGAGGCCGTCATGGCAGCGAAATAGATCGTCTCGAAAATATCTTTGTTCAGGCCACGCGCTTCTTCGCTCTCGAACGGCATGCGCAGGTGAATAAAGGTATCGGCCATGCCTTGTACACCCAAACCAATAGGGCGGTGGCGCATGTTCGAGTTTCGTGCCTCAGGCACCGGGTAATAGTTTATGTCAATAACCTTGTTCAGGTTTTTGGTAACGTGGTAGGTTACATCAAACAGCTTCTGGTGGTCGAACACCTTATGTCCGTTTTCTTCTTTTACAAAGCGAGGCAGCGCCAGCGATGCCAGGTTACACACGGCAACCTCGTTTTCATCGGTGTACTCCATAATCTCGGTGCAGAGGTTAGAGCTCTTAATGGTGCCCAGGTTCTGCTGGTTGCTCTTGCTGTTAGCGGCATCTTTATACAACATATAAGGAGTACCAGTCTCTATCTGCGATTCCAGCACGGCAAACCACAGGTCTTGTGCTTTCACAGTTTTGCGGGCACGGCCTTCGCGCTCGTATTTTTCGTAGAGGCGTTCAAACTCAACACCCCAGCAATCGGCGAGGCCTGGTGCTTCGTGCGGACAGAACAGGCTCCAGTCGCCGTTCTCTTCCACGCGCTTCATAAACAAGTCTGGTGTCCAGAGGGCATAGAACAAATCGCGGGCACGGTTCTCCTCTTTACCGTGGTTCTTCTTCAGATCCAGGAATTCGAAGATATCGGCGTGCCAGGGCTCCAGGTAAATAGCAAAAGCGCCTTTACGCTTGCCACCACCCTGGTCTACGTAGCGGGCCGTGTCGTTAAACACCTTCAGCATAGGTATAATGCCGTTGCTGGTGCCGTTGGTGCCTTTAATATAAGAGCCAGTCGCACGCACATTGTGGATGCTCAGGCCAATACCACCAGCACTCTGCGAAATCTGTGCGCACTGTTTCAGTGTGTCGTAAATACCCGGAATGCTATCGTCTTTCATGGCCAGCAGGAAGCACGAAGAAAGCTGAGGCTTTGGTGTTCCGGCATTAAAGAGTGTTGGCGTGGCGTGCGTAAACCACTTCTCCGACATCAGGTTGTAGGTTTCGATAGCAGATTCAATATCTTCTTTATGAATACCAACTGCCACGCGCATGAGCATGTGCTGCGGACGCTCTACTATTCTGCCATCCAGGCGCAGCAGGTACGAACGCTCCAGTGTTTTGTAGCCGAAATAGTCGTAGTTATAATCGCGGTCGTAAATAATGGTAGAGTCGAGGGTAGCGGCATGCTTCCTGATAACCTCGTACACATCTTTTGCGATCAGCGAAGCGTTCTCACCAGTTTTCGGATCTACATAGGTGTAGAGGCGTTTCATGGTGTTAGAAAACGACTTGCTGGTAACCTTGTGCAGGTTAGAGATAGCAATTCGTGCTGCCAGCACGGCATAATCGGGGTGCTTGGTGGTAAGCGAGGCAGCTGTTTCAGCAGCCAGGTTATCCAACTCCACGGTGGTTACTCCATCGTAAATGCCGTCAATCACTTTCTTGGCCACCTCAATCGGCGACACATAGTCCATGTTTAAGGCGTAGCACAGCTTCTCGATGCGTGCGGTAATTTTATCGAATTTTACGGATTCGCGACGGCCGTCTCTTTTAACTACTAACATAGCGTATACATTTAGCGGGGGTAAAGGGCCCGAGTTATCAAATAAGTATATGTGTATATAAAGCTCCTGCCGAAGCAGAAGTCGAGGTTTACTTTACACAGCCATACGAGAAAAGCCTCGTAAGCCGTTGGAGTACAAATGTTTATAAGGAAATAAAAATGATTTTGCTATATACGGAGATGCAGATACCTGTCAGACACGGGTGTGGCATCTGAAGCCTGGAACCTGATGCCTGCTCTGGGCAAAAGCATGGTTCTTTGTATAGCTTTTATGGATAACCTGCAGGCACAATGTATGGCTCAAGCCCAATGTGCCTGCAGATTATTATATATTAAAAGTCTTCGTCGAGCGAGAACATCTTTTTATCCTTGTCGCCACCTACACCAGCTTTCTGGTATTCGCCTACACGTTTCTCGAAGAAGTTGGTCTTGCCTTGCAGCGAGATCATTTCCATAAAGTCGAATGGATTGGTGGAGTTGTATACTTTGCTGCAGCCCAGTTCGCCCAGCAGGCGGTCGGCCACAAACTCAATGTACTGGCTCATCAGCTTGGCATTCATCCCGATCAGGTCTACCGGCAGCGCATCGGTTACGAACTCCTGCTCAATAGTTACGGCATCGCGTATAATTTCGTGCACCCGCGCCTCAGGCAGTTTGTTCTCCAGCATCGAGTACAGCAGGCAGGCAAAATCGCAGTGCAAACCTTCGTCGCGGCTTATCAACTCGTTCGAGAAGGTAAGTCCTGGCATCAGGCCACGCTTCTTCATCCAGAAAATAGAGCAGAAAGAACCCGAGAAGAAAATGCCTTCTACAGCAGCGAAAGCAACCAGGCGTTCCGCAAAGTTCTCACTCTCGATCCAGCGCAGGGCCCACTCTCCTTTTTTACCAACGGCCGGCACGGTTTCCAGTGCATTAAACAAGTGGTCTTTCTCTTTCTGGTTTTTTACATAAGTATCTATCAGCAGGGAGTAGGTCTCAGAGTGTATGTTTTCCATCATAATCTGGAAACCATAAAAGCAGCGGGCTTCTGGTATCTGTACCTCATTCATGAAGTTTACGGCCAGGTTCTCGTTCACAATTCCGTCTGATGCAGCAAAGAAAGCCAGCACATGGCTGATAAAGTGCCTTTCGCCATCGTTCAGGTTCTCCCAGTCTTTAATATCCTGCGAAAGATCGATCTCCTCTGCTGTCCAGAAGCTGGCTTCGGCTAACTTATACATCTTCCAAACGGCATCGTGCTGTATCGGGAACAGGACAAAGCGGTTTGGGTTTTCTTTTAGTATTGGCTCCATAAACTCGTAAGCTTTATAGTTAAGGCACCCCTCTTGAGGCGACTTGCCTCGGAGCGCTAGTGATTTTAAAAGGAATAGATGGTTGCCATTTCGGCTACCCTGCTATATCAGGAGTTCAAATATATGGAATAGAACTTGAAATCGGGGGCTAAAGTTTTTCAATTTCTCCACACTTTTTCAACACATTGATTTACTGCTTCTTACACCCCAATAAACAGGTTTATAAACATCTATAATTGTTTATATATTCATGCATGAATGCCTCGATGTTGCACTTTTAAAGTTAAGTCAACTATAAAAAATCCTATATTCATTTAATAAAAGGTTAATGTACCCCGTCAGGGCCCATCCAAAATACAAATTGCTTTGGCAGTTTTGCCGAGCATGCAAACAGAAGCAAACCAGCATAAAACACAACTGTGTGGAAAACCCAAAACTCAAAATATCACTCTATACACCTATTGTTCAGATCGTTACACCCATGTTTCAGATGCCTCAATTTTTCTATCGTGGATTTCAACATCGTTATCCACATAGGTGTGTATAACAGAGGAAAACTTCCATAAAACAAATTAAGGCACAAGTGTTTGCATAATAAAAATTAGCGCCGTACTTTTGCAGACTAAAATTTTAAATATACATTGAAGCTGATGTACGCAATTGTAGAAATCGCAGGTCAACAGACCAAAGTAGAAAACGGCAAGTTTATCTACGCTAGCAAGCTTTCCGGCAACGATGGTGACGCCGTTGAGTTCACCAATGTTCTTCTTACTGATGATAACGGAACAATCACTTTAGGTGCCCCTTTCGTAGACGGCATTAAAGTTACCGGTAAAATCCTTGGCAACGTGAAAGGCGATAAAGTTATCGTATTCAAGAAGAAGAGAAGAAAAGGATACAGAAAGAAGAATGGTCACCGCCAGCACTTCACCAAGGTCCTGATCGAAAGCATTGGGTAAGCAAGTAGTAAGAAGAATTTAATCGTTTCGAAAATTTTCGGGTCTGGCAACAGCCTGAACTAAATAGTTAAAGAAAATGGCACACAAAAAAGGAGCTGGTAGTTCTAACAACGGTCGCGAATCGCATTCTAAACGACTTGGTGTTAAGATTTATGGTGGCCAGGATATCATTGCTGGTAACATCATTGTAAGACAAAGAGGCACTGCGCACCACCCGGGCCAGAACGTAGGTATCGGCAAAGACCATACTTTGTTCGCTCTGGTAGATGGCGTAGTTGAGTTCAGAAAAGGAAGAAAAGATCGTTCTTTCGTATCTGTACTTCCTAAGGTACAAGCAGAAGCTTAATTCCACGCTGCTCCGGCAGTTATAGTATCAGAAAAGGGATGCCGTTCGGTATCCCTTTTCTGTTTTTAACGAGCCCTAACCCTTGGCAATCTATAGCCCAAAATTCTTCTGGAGGCCATTTTCATTAGAATAATTGAGGCAGCTATCGATTAAACCTCACAGTGTCTTCCGGACCTGTGAGCGTTTTGGGGACTATGAAAGCAGGAGCATGCCAAACTGCCGAACAGGCACTGCCTTATAAGTTCAGGCTGGAGAGATTCCTCCGCGAATCCAGAATTCTGACTACTTCGATATGCTTTTCCTGGATCAGGTAAAAAATAAGGTAGTGACTAACTATTCTGATTCTGACATTTCTATAATCTGTTTTCTTACCTGATGCCGGATTTCTGGCCGCACTGTTCAATGCCCTGTCGAACAATCTATCCAACTTCTGGCTATAGGCTTTCGATTTGTTCCTGTTCATCCAGTAATCCAGGATAGCAATTTTGTCCTGAATAGCCTTCAGAGACCATCTTATTTCTTTGCCATCCATTCATTAACAATTTTCCTGGCCTCCTCATCAGAGTATGATCGTCCTTGAGCAAGATCGTGCATGCCTTCATCTATAGCCGCTTTTTGTTCGTCAGTTAACTGGACAGTAGCTTCAGAAAGATTTAGCTCCAAATCAATTATCTCCAGCAATTCCTCCAACACCGACTCATCGTCAATTTGATTGATTCGCTCAATTATTTTCTCCTTCGTTTTCATAGTGTTAATATACGCAATTTCAGATTTAGTGCATGTGCTCCAGATAAACTAGCAGCAGCAAAACCTTCCAGAAGGCGATTTTCATTAGAATAATTGAAGCAGTTATCGATTAAACCTCACAGTGCCTTCCAGACCTGTAAGTGCTTTGGGGAAGCAGAAAAGCCCTAAAATGAAGCATTCCAGTAGATCAAGTCTTCCGTAGCCATTGTGCTTCTTGCTGATGTTCTGGCTAAGACACTCACAGGTCTGGAAGACACTGTGAGGTCTACACCTGCTCTACCTATAAAACCCTCCGGAAGGCCAAATTCATTAGAATAATTCTATTGAAACATCTTATTTATCCTTAAATCAAGGTTCAGACAAAAAAATTTGTGTCCTGTATCTATTTTATTGCAATTTGTTAGCCCTGAAATTTTATTTCCTACAAATATCTCCTTAACTTGCAG